>JBAYOS010000026.1:0-12806 GCA_041678125.1 Monoglobales bacterium | reverse complement strand
TCCGCGATTCGAACGCGGGACACCCTGCTTAAAAGGCAGGTGCTCTGCCGACTGAGCTAATAGCCCGAATTAAAAAATGGCTGGGATGGCAGGACTCGAACCTACGAAATGCCAGAGTCAAAGTCTGGTGCCTTACCACTTGGCTACATCCCAATACAAGATTTAAACTGCCGCTGGACCTGTTAGGTCTAACGGCACTTTAAGCAAGAGTAATGGGGTGGGTAATGGGACTTGAACCCACGCTCCCCAGGACCACAATCTGGTGCTTTAACCAACTAAGCTATACCCACCGTTTATAACACCTTGTCTAACCCCGGCTGGGATTAGTGGCGTGCCTGAAGGGATTCGAACCCCTGACCCACTGCTTAGAAGGCAGTTGCTCTATCCTGCTGAGCTACAGGCACATAAAATGGAGCGGGTGATGGGAATCGAACCCACACAATCAGCTTGGAAGGCTGAGATTCTAGCCATTGAACTACACCCGCGTATCAGTCGCCCGATACTTATTCTCATACAGCGACTTAATTATTATACCAAACATAATAAAATATGTCAAGTATTTCATGAAATTTTTATTATATCAAAGCATAAAAAATCAGGAAGCCGAAATTAAATATCTTCGGCTTCCTGAAAATTTTTAAAATTATTCAGCTTCGTTTGCTTCTTTTTCAGCTTCTTCAACTGCAAGCTCAAACTGAGTTGCAGTGTTTTCTGTTCCAACAGACATTGGCATATCTTCTTCAACGGTTTCCTCTATTGCTTCTTCATTTTCAGTAGCAGGAGGTGTCAAAAGAGCCTTTATGCTGAGTGAAACTTTACCGTCAGATTCTTTAATTTCAATAATTTTTGCTTCAACCTCGTCGCCGGCTTTTAAAGCGTCGGAAACGTTGTTAATTCTGTCGTATGAAATCTGTGAAATATGGATAAGACCGTCTACTCCGTCAATAATTTCCGCAAAAGCTCCGAAGGAAACAAGTCTTACAACCTTAGCTTTAACTGTGTCGCCGACAGAATACTTGCTCTTGAAGATTTCCCACGGGTTGTCCTCAATTCGTTTGTAACCGAGAGAGATTTTCTGTTTTTCTTCGTCAATATTCTTGATTATAACCTCAACGGACTGTCCTTCGCTTAAAACTTCTGACGGGTGGCTGATTCTTCTCCACGAAATATCGGAAATGTGGATTAGGCCGTCTACTCCGCCGATGTCAACAAATGCACCGAAGGGAACAAGTCTTACAACTGTACCTGTTGCGATGTCGCCAAGCTTATAATCTGCCATAAACTTTGTCCAGGGATTGTCCTCTTCCTTTTTAGAGCCGAGAGAAATTTTCTGTTTTTCTCTGTCAAGAGATTTGATGAATACTTCAATTTCATCTCCCTCTTTCACAACCTGTGAAGGGTGAGAAATTTTCTTCCATGAAAGCTGGGAAATGTGAACAAGACCGTCCACGCCGCCGATGTCAACAAACGCACCGAAAGCTGTAAGTGATTTAACTTTACCTGTATATGTTTTGCCTTCGGCAGCTTCTGCCCAGAAAGCATCTCTTTTCCTTTTGGTTTCTTCTTTAAGAACTGATTTAACAGAACCGACAACTCTGCGTCTTCTGCCCTGAGTACCCATATCAATAATACGGAGCTGAACTTTTTCGCCCGCAAACTGATTTAAGTCCTCAACAAATCTGTCGGACGCCTGAGAAGCGGGAACAAATACAACTGTTTCGCCGATAAGAACGTTCATACCGCCTTTAACAACTTCTATTACTTCGCCTTCTAAGATTTCTTCAGCTTCAAAAGCCTTCTTTAAAGCTTCTCTGCTTTTTTCCTGTTCAAGTTTTTTTCTTGAAAGTCTGATCTGTCCGTTATGGTCGTCCACCTGAATAACGAAAGCTTCGATTTCATCTCCTACTTTTACAAGATCAGCAGGGCTGAGACTTGGGTCGCCGCTGAGATTATCAAGATCTATTATACCGTTATACTTACAGCCGCTAAGCTCAAGCACAACCTCAGTCGGGCGCACGTCAACAACTATGCCGCTTACTGTATCCCCTGTATTTAAATAGTTTAATGATTCTTCCAGCAGTTCCTCAAAATTAAGGGTTTCCTGATTGGTAAGATTTTCCATGGTATTATATACCTCCTTTATAATTTGGTCGGGAGTGGAAGCCCCGGCCGTTATACCTATGATGTTTTTGCCTGCAAGCATCTCTTTTTTTATATCGCCTGCACATTCTATATGGTAAGTGTTTTTACACACCTTTTCTGCAACTTCAAAAAGTTTCTTTGTGTTTGAGCTGTTTTTGCCGCCGACAACGAAAAAAGCATCCGACCTCTGAGCAATTTGCTTAGCTTCCTCTTGCCTCTCAGTCGTTGCCGAACAAATAGTATCAAATATTTCCGCCGACGGATTAATGCTAAGAACCTCATTTTTTATTTCTTCAAAAGTATTTCTGTTTAAAGTGGTCTGGGCAACAACCGCAATCGGCTCTGCCTCAGAAATCAGGTCTTTCACCTGGCTTTTATCCTGCAAAATTACGCTGTTTTCCGAGCATCTTTGACTTATTCCGATAACCTCGGGATGAGCGCCATCTCCTATTATAACAGTTTTTATACCCATTTTGCAATACTTTTTTGCAATATTATGAATTTTTTTTACATAAGGACAGGTTAAGTCGGTTATTTCGCAGCCTTTTTCGGTCAAAATATCAATTATATCCTGTCCCACACCGTGGGTTCTGATAATCACCTTATTTCCAGATATTTCGTCAATTTTACCGGTTGGAACAAGACCTTTTTTCTTCAGTCTTTCAACTTCAAAGGGGTTGTGTATAAGTTCCCCGTAGGTATTTATCACTCCGCCCTCATTTTGTACCTTTTTTTCAGCTTCGGACACCGCGCGTTTTACTCCGAAACAAAAACCGGCGGTCCGTGCAACAATTATTTCAGCCATCGTTAACCATACTTTCTATAGTTTTATATAGTACCGTCGAAACCTCGTTACTGTCATAATTATAGTCCTGCGGATGAATTGGGCTTCCGAATTTCAGCTTGATTCCGCTGCGAAATTTAAATTTACCGCAAATTCCCACGGGAATTATCGGAACATTGCATTTTATTGCCAAAAAGGGCGCACCATTTTTAAAATCGTCAAATTCAAGCTTTTTCAGTCTTGTCCCCTGAGGGAAAAGCACAAGCGGTTTTTCATCTTTTAAAGCCCGAATCGAGGCCTTAATCGCCCCGACGTCAGTTGCCCCTCTTTTAACAGGGATTGCGCCGACTTTTTTGAGTATTCCTCTGATTACGGGGATAAATAATTCCTTTTTCGCAAGGAAAGTGCATCTTCTCGGAAAATAACTTGCCACAAACACCGCATCGTGATTGCTTATGTGGTTGCCGCAAACTATACATCCGCCCTCCTGCGGAATATTTTCAAGTCCTGATATTTTTGCCCCAAACCAGAATTTATACCAGAAACTCATAAACCCTGTAACAATCTTATAAATTGCTCCGTAAATCATCAAATCACATCCGTTAAGCTATAATGCTCATAATAATATTAAAAATCTTTTCTACCGAATCCTCAAGCTCCATTCCCGTAGTATCGACTAAAATTGCGTCATCTGCCTTGCATAGCGGTGCAAAATCCCTGTTGGAATCGTTAAAATCCCTTTTTTTCATATCCTCAAGCACATCATCAAGCTTAACATCGCTGCCCTTTAAAATAAGCTCGTCAAACCTGCGCTTTGCCCTGTCCTCAACATCGGCTGTCAGATAAATCTTGGCGTCCGCATTGGGCAGTACATAGCTGCCTATGTCACGTCCGTCCATAATAACGCTGTTTTTCTCGGCAAGCTTTCGTTGAAGCTCAACAAGCTTAAGTCTGACAGGAACCGCTTTGGCAACATTTGACGCCGCCATAGATATTTCGGGAGTTCTTATTTTCTCCGAAACGTCTTCGCCGCACAGGAAAATGTGCATTTCACCGTTTAAATTTTCAATATCTATTTCAATATCACCCAGCACCTTTTCAAGCTCTGCGGCATTTTCGGTATCAATTCCGCTTCTTACCGCAAAAAGTCCTACCGCTCTGTACATAGCGCCCGTGTCAATATATACACAGCCTAGTTTTTTTGCAATAATTTTCGCGATAGTGCTCTTTCCTGCGCCTCCCGGACCGTCAATAGCAATAGCATAGTTTGACATAGTTGTCCTCCAATAATAAAATTATAATTATTATAAACTATTTCGGTATAAAAATCAATAAGTATTCTTTATTTTGGCAATACTTTCCGCCGCGAGCACCGCCGTTGAAAAAGCTATTTGCAGGTTAAATCCGCCTGTATAGGCATGAACGTCCATTACCTCCCCTGCAAAATAAAGTCCTTTTACAAGCTTTGACTCCATTGTCGCGGGCGAAATCTCCGAGGTATTTATTCCGCCTGCCGTGATAATGGCTTCGTCGACAGGCCGCATGGACTCGGCATGAAATATCAGGTTTTTTAAAAGCTCACAAAGTTTCTTTCGTTCCTCTTTTTTAATCTGATTTGTTTTTGTCCTCGGGTCAATTCCCGAAAGCTCAACTATAACAGGAATTGCCTTTGACGGCAAAAGGTCAGACAATGAATTTATAAAGTCTTTATTATTATACTTTTCAAAATCCCTGAGGACCCGTCCGTCAAGCGTTTTTTCATCAAGCGCCGGTTTTAAATCCACCGACATTTTATATTTTTTATCGGGCAAACCCTCCATATGACAGCTTGCACTCAAAACAAGAGGACCTGACACACCGAAATGTGTAAAAAGCATTTCTCCCATTTCGGAAAACACCTTTTTGTCTGCGTCAAAAACCTTTAGGCTAACATTTTTAAGAGATAACCCTTGCAGCTTTTTAACCCAATTTTCAGTAACATTTATAGGCACAAGTGAAGGCCTTATTTGGGTTACGCTATGCCCAAGCTTTGCCGCTATATTATATCCGTCACCGGTTGAACCTGTCACGGGATAGCTTTTTCCGCCCGTTGCTAAAATGACCGCTCCGGCAGAGATTTTTCTTCCGCTTTCGGTTACAACACCTTTAACCTCTCCGTCAACTGCCATAGCAGAAATTACCCTGTCCTGCATTACCTTGACATTTCCTGCCGCCATATATTTTTTAAGTGTAATAATTACATCCTTAGCATTATCAGACTGTGGGAAAACTCTGTTTCCACGTTCTGTTTTAAGAGGTAGTCCCAGTCCTTCAAAAAACGCTATTGTATCCCATGAATTAAACTTATATATTGCACTCATCAGGAACTTTTTTCCGCTTATTATATTGTCAAAAATCTCCTCGGGTGAGCAGTTGTTTGTAAGATTGCATCTGCCCTTACCTGTAATTCTGAGTTTTTTCCCGAGTGCCTCATTTTTTTCAATTACAAGCACGCTCAGACCCTTTTCGGCACATTTTCCTGCCGCCATCATGCCAGCCGCTCCGCCTCCTATAACTATACAGTCAAAGGTATATGCCATTATCTCACCCACCATTTCAAAGTCTTATGCCAATTATATAATTAATGTACAATTTAGATGTAACTATGTTTATTTTTTTAAAAAACTATTTTTTGATCATATTAAGAAGATTTCCGCCAAACACTTTTTGTTCAGCCGCTTGTTCTATTCCCATTTCTTTTATACATTCGCGCATGGTTTTCATTGCATCTGTAATTTGGGCGGGTTTTGTGTACGGGAAGTCAAGTCCGAAAACACATTGTTCTATCCCTGTTAACCAGATAAGCTCCTTGACTTTTTCCTTGCCAAGATACCAATATTTGTGTGTGTCTTTATGAAAAACACTTGTCAGTCCTGCATATATTTTTCCCGGGTTATTACACATTACTGCCACAGCATCATTAAAAAACGAATATCCTCCCACATGTTCCATACATATTTTGATTTCTGGGTACTTATATGCAACTTCATCATAAAGAAGCGTATTATAGCTTGATATTCTGTGCCAATGTATTCCAGTGTGAAAAGATATAGGCAAGCCTCTTTTTTCTGCAACCTCATATACTTGACAAGCTCTTTCTCCATCTACTTTAAATTTTTGAAATGCAGGATGCATTTTTATTCCTGCCAGACCTATCTCGTATATTTCCTCTGTCTGTTCTTTTAAATTATCTTTTGTAAAATCAATCGTACCAAAAGCCATTAAACGATCATTATCCTTTATTTGCTCATACATCCATCTGCTTGGACTTTCTCCATTTCCATTAAAATAACTTTCAAATGGTGCAAAACATACAGCTTTGTCAATTTCGCACTCATCCAAAAATCTCTCTAAAGCCTCTACCGTGCCGTCCTCACGTACTTCTTTCTGAAAAATATGTGCATGATTTACTAAAATTTCCATATTTACTCTCCTATAAAATTTAACGCCGTTAATTGATGCATACAGAATTTTATAAAATAAAATTTTGTATGCATCAATTATAACACAAATCCCCCTTAAAATCTATATCTATTTTAAAAAATATTTGCAAACATAATGTTTTTATGATAGAATTATAGTGTATGTAAAAATAAAGCTTTAAGGAGTTTTAATATATGGCACGAAAAGTTGTACGCAAGAAAGCAAAAGTGACTGTTTCCCCGTCAAGGAAAAGGAAATCGTCAACAACTGTTAAGAAGGAAACCCTTTCAATAACTTTTTCACTTATCGGAATAATTTTCATAATGGGTATGTGGTCGGAATTCTTTGGCGCTTTCGGTGATTTTTTGAAGGCACTTTTCTGCGGTCTTTTCGGCAATGTCGCATATCTTCTGCCGGTAATACTTATTGCAGAGGCGGTTTTAAGCATACTGTCCGAAAAAGAAAATCTCCGAAGCAAGAAAATTCTAACCGGAATAATTCCGATACTTTTTGCCATGTTTACTCACTATCTTTACCGTCTCGGTGACCCAATTCTGCCCGCAAACGGTGTTGTAGGCTATTATAATCTGGGCGGAACAGGCGAAAGCGGCGGTATTATCGGCGGTACCATTACGGACATTTTATATTCACTGATGTCAAAGGGCAGCGGCGTTGTTATTGTTGCACTTATCCTCATTTTGGCAGTCTGTCTGTTTGAGATTTCCATAACGGGATTTATCCGCAAGGCAGTATCAGGTATCAGGCACGCGGCGGCAGGTCTTAAAAGGGATATTCAGGAGGATATACGGCTTGACAGAGAAAAGGCAGCCAAAATGTCCGATTCTGTTAAAATTGAGTTTGATGACCACCAGCTGGAAGACTATAACTGGAATAACGCCGAGGAGGTCGTTATAAACGATGTTCTCGCAGAAAACAATAATAGTGATGTCGTGGAGGAAATCCCCGAGGCTGATGAAAAACCCGCTGACGACACATCGGAATCTGCTGAAATTACTCCTATAGAGATTGAA
The DNA here is from genome assembly GCA_041678125.1 of Monoglobales bacterium. Taxonomy (GTDB): domain Bacteria; phylum Bacillota; class Clostridia; order RUG12999; family RUG12999; genus RGIG7450. The sequence continues at coordinate 5,387 of JBAYOS010000026.1, read as the reverse complement.
GAACCACCCATAGTGAAAGAATATATAGCTCCAAAGCCCGATCTTTTATATGAAGGTCCAAAGGTACATACGGGCGGAAAAATTGATGAGCTGAAAGCAAATTCGGCAAAGCTTGTTGAGATTTTCCGCAGCTTTGGTATTGAAACAAGAGTAACAAACATAACCCGCGGTTCAAGTATAACAAGATATGAGGTTGTCCCCGCCGCAGGTATTAAGGTTAATAAAATCACCGCTCTTGATCAGGATATCGCGTTAAGACTCCCTGCCAACAATGTCAGAATTGAGGTTCTGCCCGGTTATGTAGGCGTTGAGGTTTCAAACGACAGCGTTTCCGCAGTATATCTGCGCAGTATTATTGATTCGCCCGAATTTCGGAATGCAACCTCCAAGCTTGCGGTTGCGGTCGGTCGTGATATAAACGGCGCAACTGTTATTATGGATATTGCAAAAACACCCCACCTTTTGATTGCAGGCGCAACGGGTTCGGGTAAGAGTGTGTGCATCAACACAATGATAACAAGCATTTTATATAAAGCCTCCCCAGATGAAGTAAAGCTCATTTTGGTTGACCCCAAGGTTGTCGAGCTCAGCGTTTATAATGATATTCCGCATCTGCTCGTACCCATAGTTACCAATCCGAGAAAAGCCGCAAATGCGCTTTGCTGGGCAGTTCAGGAGATGGAGGACAGGTATAAGAAATTTGCCGAGGTAGGTTCCCGCGACCTTGTTGGATATAACAAAAAAATTGCCGCAGCGGATCCGGATATAAAGCCTCTGCCGCAGATTGTCATTATCATAGACGAGCTTGCCGATCTTATGATGGTAGCTCCGAGCGAGGTTCAGGATTATATCTGCAGACTTGCGCAGAAGGCCAGAGCCGCGGGTATGCATCTTGTACTTGCGACGCAAAGACCCTCTGTTGACGTTATCACAGGGCTTATCAAGGCAAATATTCCTTCCCGAATTGCATTTGCTGTTTCAAGCTCGGTCGACTCCCGTACAATTTTGGACGGCGGCGGTGCAGAAAAGCTCATGGGTAAAGGTGATATGCTGATGATGCTCGCAGGCGCGTCAAAACTTAACCGTGTCCAGGGTGCTTTTGTGTCCGATACCGACGTTGAAAATGTTGTAAATTTTATAAAAGGACAATCCACTCCCGAATATAACGAGGAGGTTCACAAAACCATTGAAAGTAGTTCAATGTCCGCCTCCGCCGCTCAGCCGGACGAGGGTTCGGATACAGACGAATTATTTGAAGAAGCTGCAGAAATTGCATTCGAGCTCGGTCAGATTTCCGCTTCAATGCTCCAGCGCAGACTTAAAGTCGGCTATGCGCGTGCAGGCAGACTTCTTGATATTTTAGACAAGAAAAAGGTAATTTCCACCTATGATGGTTCAAATAAACCCCGTCAGCTCATTATGAGCAGGCATGAATTTAATGAAATGTTAGAAAAAGAGGCAGACAGCCAGTGAGTGTAAAATTTTTTCCCATTAACCGAGCCGAAATGGACTCTCTCGGCTGGGAGAGCGTTGATTTTGTTTTTGTATCGGGTGACGCATATGTGGACCACCCCTCTTTTGCCGCGTCAATTTTATGCCGCACTTTAGAGGATGCGGGATATAAGGTCGCTATTTTGCCGCAGCCCGATATAAACAAACTGACCGATTTTACACAGTTCGGCAGACCGAGGCTTGGATTTTTCGTTTCTGCGGGAAATGTGGATTCAATGGTGGTTCACTATACCGCCGCTAAGAAAAAACGCAGTGACGACGCATATTCCCCCGGCGGCAGGGCAGGACATCGTCCTGACCGCGCCACAATTGTTTACTGTAATAAAATCCGCGAGGCATACGGCGATATACCTGTCATGATAGGCGGGATTGAGGCAAGTTTGCGTCGTTTTGCCCATTATGACTATTGGGAAAACCGTGTCCGCCGCAGTATTTTATTTGACAGCGGTGCAAACCTCCTGATGTTCGGCATGGGCGAGAGGGTTATAGTTCAGGTTGCGGATGCTTTAAACGACGGATTTGATGTTTCGCAGATTACATGGCTGGACGGAACCTGCTATATTGCCCCGAATCTTGACGGAATAACAGACTATGTCCTTTGCCCCTCAGCAAAAGAGGTAAAAAGCGATTTGAAAAAATACGCCGAGGCTGTAAAAATTCAATTTGAAGAAAATGATGCCGTCCGCGGAAAAACCGTAGTTCAGGAATGTGCAGGCAGATACCTTGTGCAAAACAAGCCTGCCACACCGCTAAGCCGCGAGGAGCTTGACAGAGTATTTTCCTTTGACTATGCACGACTGCCCCACCCTTCATATAACAAATTTGGCGGCGTCCCCGCAATAGCGGAGGTGCAATTCAGCGTGGCAAGCTCAAGAGGTTGTTTCGGCGGCTGCAGTTTTTGTGCCATTGCTTTTCACCAGGGTAGAATGGTGCGCAGCCGAAGCCACGATTCTATCCTTGCCGAGGCTGAAAAACTGACCGACCATCCAGATTTTAAAGGATATATTCACGATGTCGGCGGTCCGACGGCTAACTTTCGGAATCCTTCCTGCAAAAAGCAGAAAAAGGACGGAATGTGCATAAAGCACTGTCTTCACCCTACCGTTTGCAAAAATTTGGAGGTCAGTCACGAGGACTATATCAGTTTGCTCCGCAAACTGAGAAGCGTGAAAAATGTTAAAAAGGTATTTATCCGTTCGGGTCTGAGGTTTGACTATATAATGGCGGATAAATCGGATGATTTTTTAAAAGAGCTGTGCAAATACCATGTCAGCGGCCAGCTTAAAGTTGCGCCTGAGCATATTTGCCCCGAGGTTTTAAGCTATATGGGCAAACCGTCTGTTGACGTTTATGACAGGTTCTGCAAAAAATATCGTGATATAAATGAAAAGCTGGGACTTAAACAATATCTTGTTCCCTATCTTATGTCCTCTCACCCGGGGTCTACTTTAAAATCGGCAATACGCCTTGCGCAGTATCTTAAGGCAAACCATATAAATCCTCAGCAGGTTCAGGACTTTTACCCCACACCGGGAACAGTTTCCACCTGTATGTATTACACGGGAATTGACCCACGGACAATGAAACCTGTATACGTTGCAAAAACAGCCGAAGAAAAGCGTATGCAACGTGCGCTTTTGCAATGCGGCAAACCCGAAAACAAAGAAATTGTCCGCGCCACGCTTATAAAAGCAGGCCGCGCTGACCTAATAGGCTATGGCAGGGATTGTCTTGTCACGCCAAAAAATTCAAATGGAGGAAATAGAAATGGCAGCAAAAATTTTGGACGGAAAGGCCCTGTCCGCAAGAATAAAGGACCAGCTAAAAGATGAGGTTGTTCTCCTAAAAGAAAAGGGAATTAACCCTTGTCTTGCAGTAATAATCGTGGGCGACGATCCTGCATCAAGAGTGTATGTAAACAACAAAAAAACGGCGTGCGAGTATATCGGCATAAAATCGCTCGAATATGCGCTCCCTGCAGATACCGCTCCAAGCAAGCTGATTGAGCTTATTGACAGCTTAAACGAATCAAAGGACGTGGACGGGATTTTGGTTCAGCTCCCCCTCCCCCCTCACTTTGATGAAAAAGAGGTAATAAACCGCATTCGCCCCGAAAAGGACGTTGACGCCTTCCACCCTGTAAATGTGGGAAAGATTATGATCGGCGACTATGATTTTCTTCCCTGCACTCCCGCAGGTGTTATGGAGCTTATCGCTGAAAGCGGCGTTGAAATAAGCGGAAAGCATTGCGTTGTTGTCGGCAGGAGCAATATTGTGGGTAAACCGCAGTCTATGCTGCTGCTTCATAAAAACGGTACTGTTACAATATGCCATTCGAAAACTAAGAATTTAGCAGAGGTTTGCCGCTCGGCGGATATTTTGGTTGCCGCAGTGGGCAGAGCAAATTTTATAACCGGCGATATGGTTAAAGAGGGCGCAGTTGTAATTGACGTGGGAATTAACCGCGACGCAGACGGCAAGCTTTGCGGCGACGTTGATTTTGAGTCTGTAAGCAAAATAGCAGGAGCCATCACCCCCGTTCCGGGCGGTGTCGGCCCCATGACAATATCCATGCTAATGCGAAATACTATCACAGCAGCGACGAAAAAATAATAAAAGCAACAAAATTTTCACTATGTCGGTATTTTTTATCGACATAGTTTTTTCTTTTTCTACAAGCATTTCGACAATTACTCCTGGCTGTTAGACATCTTTCTGTTTTTTGCGACCTTTTTTTGCCTGAAAAAACCCTTTTGCAACGCCATATACAAGGATTGAGAGGTTGAAAATTATGTGATATAATCATGCTTAATGGTATATCTTATCTGAAAGCGGTGATCTATTTGATATATAATATCAACGACTCTTACTACATAAATCAGGCGTTGGATTCCTGGCTTACCGGAGAAGATGATTTATGCTCCACCACTGAAGATGAGGATGTAAATTTTTCCGAAGAAAGGGGTATCTCAGATGACTGAACAACAGAAAAAATTTATCCTGGAAAACTATGGTGAAGCACAAACTAATTCAATCGCTCTATCCATTGGAGTTTCAACTGCGACTGTTATCAGATGGGCAAAACGCATGGGCATGAAAATCAATTCTAAGAGCAGTCAATTCGTTCCAACAATGAAGCAAGCAAAATTTATTATTGATAATTACGGCGAAATACCATGTCGGGTTATCGCAGACGAACTCGGCCTGTCTATTTCTGCAGTCAGAGCAGCCGCACGGCGAATGGGTCTTAAAATAACAAAGGAACAGCTTGCCGAACTCAAAACGATACATGTTTCACAAGAGATGAATCCAAACCCGATAACCCCAACCACAAAAATGCTCGTTTGCCGTTATAGCTATAACGGTGACTCTCCCGCCACAATCGCTTTTTTTCTCGGAAGAAGCGTCGACCAGATAAATACTATTCTGCAGGAATGTATAGAAAACGGCAGTTACATACGCTATAACCTTTTCGGCAGATAAAACCTATTCAAAAAAATGGCGTGATCCACATCACGCCATTTATACATTATATCATTATAAATCCTTTTCCGCTGTAGAGATTATTCCCCTTTTTAAGATATTCAAGCGTTCTCCTTTGAAATTCGTTTGCCGCGACAAGCTGGTCAATCGGCAGAAAATTTTCTATGCCGAAAATATTCCAGTATAGCGCAAATCCGTTCACAGACGCAAGGGCTATACGGAAATTCTTTTGAAACCTTAAAATATTTGAATCAGGCCCTAAAATATTTTTCAGCCCCGTATCAAGCAGCCATGAGCTGCAGATAAAGGCTTTAAACTCAAACTTGGGATAATATTTTAAAAAAAACTCAGGCGCTGTTTTAAACGACTCCTTCACGTCCTCATCAGTAAGC
>JBAYOS010000025.1:0-13035 GCA_041678125.1 Monoglobales bacterium | reverse complement strand
TGAAAACTATGCGGGAGCGCACGCGGGATGTCCGGGACACCGAATGATGCAGTTTAATCCTGAGCAAAGTGAGGAGCAAACTACTGCTCCTGTCACAAGTGTATCTCAGCTTCGCCAGTGGCCATGTCAGATTAAGCTTGTTCCGGTCAATGCACCCTATTTTGACGGTGCAAAGCTGTTAATTGCAGCCGATTGCAGCGCCTACGCCTATGCAAGAACGCACGAGGATTTTATGAAAGGCAAAATTACACTTATCGGATGTCCCAAGCTTGATGATGTGGACTACAGTGAAAAACTGACCGCAATTATAAAATACAACAATATTCAGAGTGTAACTGTTGTTCGAATGGAGGTTCCTTGCTGCGGCGGTCTTGAAATGGCGGCAAAGAGGGCTTTGCAGGACAGCGGAAAATTCATTCCGTGGCAGGTTGTCACCATATCTGTTGACGGTAAAATATTAGACTAAATAAGTTTAGGAGGCTGAAAAGAACTATGAACAAGGTTTTTTCTATTGCTTCAAATCACCCGCCGAAAGACGGTTTAACCATTTCCACATCGTTAAACCTTGAATCTGAGACGGCTGTCACCTTCTTTTCTTTGGGAAAAGACACCGACATAACCCCCGAATCCTATTCCAGCCCTATTATTTATATAGGTGCGGGCGGAAGCGGAGAGTTTGTTGTCGGCGAGGAATATAAAAGTATCGCCTTTGGAAGCGGTGATATGCTGATTGCTCAGAAAGACACAATATGCGGAAGTAAAACTGAAGAAGGATTAGTTTATACGGAAATTTTTCCGGGAAAGGAGATTACTATGAACAAAGCATTAAAAGCAGGAGAGGTTATTAAGCTGGCAGAGCTTGTACCTTATGAGGATGGCAGCATCGTAAACATGGATATTGCATCTAATGATACAATGAAGTTTGTGGTGATGGCATTTGACAAAGGCAGAGCGCTATCCCCCCACAGAGCACCCGGGGATGCCTTGATTTTCGCGCTTGAAGGAAGTGCGGTCATCGGGTATGAAGGTGTGGAACACACCATTCATGCAGGGGAAAACTTCCGTTTTGAAAAAGGCGGTTTACACAGCGTAAATGCTATTGAAAAATTTAAGATGGTGCTTCTCATCACATTAAAATAAATGGAGGGAAATTTTTATGAAAGCAAAAGTAAACGAAGAATGTATCGGTTGCGGACTTTGTGTGTCCATAGCAGAAGATGTGTTTCGCATGAATGATGAAGGTCTGGCGGAAGCGTACGGAGAAGTAACCGAGGAAAACAAAGAAGCAGTTTTAGAAGCGGCAGATTCCTGCCCTGTTGCTGCCATTGAAATTGAATAAAAAATAAGGAGACAATGAAATGGAAAACAAGATGTTTTGTTATCAGTGCGAGCAGACAGCAGGCTGCTCCGCTTGTGTAGGAAGTGCCGGTGTTTGCGGCAAAAAATCAGATACTGCGACTTTTCAGGATAAACTCACAGGAGCCCTGATTGGTCTTGCGCGTGCCTCTTACGGCACCGCACCAACCGATAGTACATACAGATTGATTATTGAAGGTCTTTTTACTACTGTGACCAATGTGAACTTCAATGATGAAACTATAACTGAGCTGATAAAAAGAGTCCACGCAATAAGTGGCGGGACAGTCGATTATGATATGAATGAGCTTTGGAAAACGGATGAGGATGTCCGGTCATTAAAATCCCTCATTCTGTTTGGTATCCGCGGCATGGCGGCTTATGCTTACCATGCGCTTATGCTCGGTTATGAGGATAAGGAAGTAAATGAATTCTTCTGCGAAGCTCTTAAAAAAATCGGAGACGAGGGAACGGTCGAGACATTACTCCCCACAGTATTAAAGGTCGGCGAAGTAAACCTGAAGTGTATGGCTTTACTTGACAAGGCAAATACACAAACATATGGAACTCCTACCCCTGTTACCGTTCCGCTACTTGTGGAAAAAGGACCCTTTATCGTGGTTTCAGGTCATGACCTAAAGGACCTTGAGCTGTTACTTAAACAGACAGAAAATAAGGGAATAAACATTTACACTCATGGCGAGATGCTCCCTGCCCATGCTTATCCCGAGCTGAAAAAATATGCACATCTTAAAGGCAATTTCGGCACGGCATGGCAAAATCAAAAGAAGGAATTTGACGGACTTCCCGCCCCCATTCTCTTTACAACAAACTGTCTTATGCCTCCAAAGGATTCCTATATTGACCGTGTGTTTACAACCGAGGTTGTTTCCTTCCCCGGAGTTTCGCATATTGACGATGAAAAGGACTTTACACCCGTAATAAACAAAGCTCTTGAGCTTGGCGGATATTCAGAGGATAAGCAACTTTTCGGAATTAACGGCGGTAAGGAAGTAACTACAGGCTTCGGCCACGCTGCAATCTTATCTCACGCAGAAACTGTTGTAGAAGCTGTTAAATCGGGAGCAATCAAGCACTTTTTCCTTGTGGGCGGCTGCGACGGAGCAAAGCCCGGAAGAAATTATTACACAGATTTTGTTAAACTAACCCCAAAAGACAGTATCGTTTTGACACTTGCCTGTGGTAAGTTCAGATTTAATGATATGGATTTGGGCGAAATCGGCGGTCTTCCCCGCCTTATGGACGTGGGTCAGTGTAATGATGCTTACGGTGCAATTCAGGTCGCTGTTGCGCTTGCAAATGCATTTGGCTGCACAGCAAATGACCTTCCGTTGTCATATGTGCTTTCATGGTACGAACAAAAAGCGGTTTGTATCCTGTTAACCCTGCTGCATCTGGGAATCAAAAACATTCGTCTTGGGCCTTCATTGCCTGCGTTTGTATCTCCTAATATTTTAAACTTCCTGGTTGAAAACTTTGGAATCGCACCAATCAGTACCCCCGAAAAAGACCTGGAAGACCTATTGAAATAATACATAAGTGGAGCACCACATGGTGGTGCTCCACTTTTATTTTCTGCTAAATAGTTCCTATGCTTCTGTATTTGTTATATCTGTTTTCAAGAAGAATTTCAATTGGTGTATCCATATAATCCTTCAGCATTGTCAAAAGCTCACATTTCAAATCGTCGCATACCTCGTCGTATGTCTTGTCTTCCTCGTGAATAATGCCCTCTATTATCCCGAACTTATGCAAATCGTTTGCAGTAAGCTTAAGTGCTTCGGCGGCCTCCGCCGCCTTATCGGAATCCTTCCATAAAATGCTTGCACAGCCTTCGGGCGAAATTACCGAATAAACTGCATTTTCAAGCATTATAATCGAGTCTGCAACAGAAAGTGCAAGTGCTCCGCCCGAGCCGCCTTCACCTGTTACAACCGATATAATAGGAGTTTTTAAGGTCATCATTTCCATGAGATTTTCTGCAATGGCAAGTCCCTGCCCTCTTTCCTCTGCTCCAATTCCGCAGTAAGCGCCCGAGCTGTTGATAAAACAGATAACGGGCCTTTTGAACTTTTCCGCCTGTTTCATAAGTCTCAGCGCTTTTCTGTATCCTTCAGGGCTTGGACAACCGAAATTTCTTTTCATACGCTCCGCGACATCGCTGCCACGCTCCATACCAATTACAGTAACCGGCATATCATTTAAAAATCCCACGCCGCCGATAATTGCGCCATCGTCCGAAAACCGTCTGTCTCCGTGAAACTCAACAAACTTTGTAATCATTCTGTTGATAAAATAGGTGCCTGACGGACGTTTTGAATCCCTTGCGTTTACAACTCTTGTATATGCGTTCATCTATCTTTCCCTCCGGTTATTTATGTAAATTCAGTATGTTGGAAAGAGTATATTTCAGCTTTCCTCTTTTTACAATCATATCAACAAAGCCATGCTCCAATAAGAATTCAGACCGCTGAAATCCTTCGGGCAGCTTCTGCCCCGTAGTCTGTTCAATTACTCTTGCGCCTGCAAATCCGACGAGTGCTTTAGGCTCGGCAATTATAATATCACCTTCCATTGCAAAGCTTGCAGTTACGCCTCCTGTTGTGGGGTCGGTAAGCACGGTAATATACAAAAGTCCTGCGTCTTTATGCTTTTTTACGGCTCCGCTCACCTTTGCCATCTGCATTAAAGAGAAAATACCCTCCTGCATTCTGGCTCCGCCTGAGGTTGTAAAACCTATGATCGGCAGCCTTTTTTTAGTTGCAAGCTCAAAAGCGCGAGTAATTTTTTCTCCCACAACTCTGCCCATACTGCCCATCATAAACTCTGAATTCATAACAAATAAGGCGCACTTTATATTATCAATCTCGCCGATTCCATAACGAACCGCCTCTTTGTCACCGCTTGTTTTTATTGCAGCAGCAAGCTTTTCGTCGTAGTTCGGAAATCCCAGTATATTCTCACTTTTTAAATCAGCATCATATTCCTCAAAGCTATCAAATATAAGCTCTATTCTTTCCTTTGGGTTCATTCTGAAATATGTGCCGCAATCGGGGCAAATCATATCATTTTCTTTCAAAACAGCATAGGGAATTTCCTTTTGACATTCCTTACATTCTCTCGCCTTTGGTTTTGACTTTAATATATTCTCCAGCATTTTTTCACCTATCCTTTATCTACTATTGCAAAGGAAAACTCAGCGGATACAGAAAGCTTTCCGTCTACATATCCCTTTCCCGTTGCAAAATAAAACGGAGGCCGTGCTTTTGTTATTTTGCACTCAGTTTCAAATAAATCTCCCGGCCTTACAGGATTTTTGAACTTAACCTTGTCAAGCCCCGTAAAGTATGGAAGCGAATTTTTCCTCAGTTCATCCTTCATGGCAACACAGACGGACTGTGCCATGATTTCACACAAAATAACACCGGGGACAACAGGATTGTCTTGGAAATGTCCGTCTAAAAACCATTCATCCCCTGTAATTCTTTTTTTCCCGTGCGCGTATCCGTCAATAAGCTCTGCCTCGTCAATCAGCAGCATATTGTCGCGATGCGGTAGAACGGTCATAATCTCTGCTTTATTCATACATCATATCTCCTTGAACGCAAGACAGGCATTATGCCCACCAAAACCAAGCGATATTGAAATCGCAAGACCGATTTCAGTTTTATTTGCAACATTTGGTGTATAATCAAGGTCGCACTCCTCATCAGGAACCTTGTATCCGATAGTCGGCGGAACAATATTGTTTTTCAGCGCCAAAACTGTCGCAATCGCCTCTGCCGCTCCTGCAGCACCAAGCATATGTCCTGTCATGGATTTTGTGGAACTTATATGTACCTTGTAGGCACCATCGCCGAAAACTTTTTTAATTGCCATAGTTTCCGTCTTGTCATTAAGCGGTGTGCTTGTTCCGTGTGCATTGATATATACCTGTGATAAGTCATATTCGCCTGCATCTGAAATTGAATCCATAATTGCTTTTGTACTTTGGTCTGCCTCAGGCGACGGCGCGGTTACATGGTATGCATCACAAGTGCTGCCATAGCCAACCACTTCCGCAAATATTTTCGCACCTCTTTTAACCGCATGCTCATACTCCTCCAGAACCATAGCGCCTGCACCCTCGCCCATAATGAAACCGTTTCTTTCTTTGTCAAAGGGTATGGACGCTCTGTCCTTATCATTACTTTCAGAAAGTGCCATACAGTTAATAAAACCGGCAACTCCCAGCGGATTGATGGATGCTTCACTGCCTCCCGTAATAATTGCGTCGGCATAGCCGCCTTTTATTGCACGGTAGGCTTCACCGATACAGCTTGAGCCTGTTGCGCAGGCGGTAACAACCGAAAGGCAGGGACCCTGCGCACTATATTTAATTGCAATATTTCCCGCCGCGATGTTTCCTATCATTTTCGGCACCATCATGGGAGACACCCTTGCGGGGCCTCTGGTTTCAAGGTTTTTATACTCATTTATTATTGTGTCAAGTCCGCCGATACCCGAACCGAAATATACGCCGAACCTGTCAGGCGATACTTTTCCCACAATACCGCTCATACCTACAGCCTGCTCTGCGGCACACATAGCAAACTGAGTAAACCTGTCAAGCTTTCTCGCTTCGCTTTTGTCCATATATAAGGAAAGGTCAAGATTTTTAACTTCTCCTGCAAGAGTTGCCTTATAATCAGTTGTATCAAAAAGGGTTATTTTATCAATTCCGTTTTTGCCTGAAATAAGACTTTCCCAAAATTCTTCTGTGTTATTTCCCACGGGTGATACTACACCCATTCCTGTTACTACAACTCTTTTATTCATAGTATTTTCCTTTCATGAATTACATGGCAATGCCGCCGTCAATCCGGATAATTTCGCCTGTAATATAATTTGCATTATCTCCCGCTAAAAACGCCGTAAGGCTTGCTACCTCTTCGGGCGTTCCCATTCTCTTCATAGGAATATTATTTAAAATGTTCTCATTATCCTGAAAGCTCTCTGTCATATCGGTTTTGATAAACCCCGGAGCTATAGCATTACAACAGACATTTCTTGCCGCAAGCTCTTTTGCAATCGTTTTGGTCAGACCGATCATTCCTGCTTTTGCCGACGAATAGTTTGCCTGCCCCGGATTTCCCATTACCCCTGCAACAGATGTTATGTTGATGATTTTCCCGCTTTTTTTCTTCATAAAATTCCTGTAACAGTGCCTTATCATATTAAACGCACCCTTGAGGTTGGTATCCATGATGGTGTCAAAGTCTTCCTCGCTCATTTGAAGCATAAGCTTGTCGCGGGTTATTCCTGCGTTATTTACAAGAATATCAATTCCGCCAAAATCATCTATAATCTGTTTTGTCAGCTCTTCACTCTCTGAAAAATTTGCGACGTCACATTTATAAATGTTGCAGCGGCCGCCGAAACCTTCAATAAAGGATTTAACCTCCTGCGCCTTTTTTCTGTTGCCCAGATATACAGCCGCAACATCAGCGCCGCCTTCTGCAAGCTTTATTGCAATGGCTCTGCCGATACCGCGGGATGCACCTGTTACAACCGCAACCTTTCCATTAAGCATCAGATTTCACCGCCTCGATAGTGGCCTTAAGAGTTTCTGCATTTTCAACCGAATATACATTTACATCAGCTGAAATTTTCTTAATAAGGCCGGACAGCGTTTTTCCCGCTCCTGCCTCAATAAAATCCGTAAACCCGTCAGCTATCATTCTCTGAATTGTTTCATGCCATCTTACGGGGTTGTTCATCTGCTTTTCCAAAGTTTGTGCTACATCTTCATAGGGAGAAGCAGTGTAGTTTGCATAGACGGGCATCTCAGGCTTTTTAAACTCAATTCCTTTTATGTAGTCTGAAAACTCTTTCGCCGCATCATCCATATAGGGGGAATGAAAAGCCGCGCTTACCGCCAAATCCAGCACCTTGCAAGAATAATCCTTCGCTTTTTCCTTGAACATTTCAAGCGCCTCTTTTGACCCTGCAATTACTGTCTGCCCTGGGCAGTTAAAGTTTACGGGGTATATATTTTCTATACCTTCGCAAATTTCTTTTACTGTTTCGGCATCAATTTTCAAAACAGCCGCCATTTTGCTGTCACAGTTTTCTGCCGCCTTTTGCATAAACTCGCTTCTCTTTGATACTATTTCAAAGCCTTTTTCGGCGCTGTATGCTCCCGAATAGCCGAGAGCGGCAATTTCTCCGAGCGAAAAACCTGCAACACCGTCTGCCGCAATACCGTTTTCGCCAAGAGCGAGTGCGGCGCAGATGTCAATTAAATAAAGGCAGGGCTGGGCGTTGATTGTTTTATTCAGTTCTGCCTGCTCCCCGCTGAAAGATAATTCTTTTATATCGGGGCGGATGGTCTCGGCATAGTCGTAAAGTTTTTTCGCAGATGGACTAATCTCATAAAGCTCTTTGCCCATACCGCTGTACTGTGCCCCCTGACCTGAAAATACAATGGCTAACTTACCCATTTTACCGCCTCCTTTAATATTTCTTCTGCTTGAGTGCATATTTCTTCAATAATTTCCTTTGATGTCTGTTCTTTGCAAACAAGCCCGGCTATCTGGCCTGCCAGAAAGCATCCCTTTTCTTCATCGCCCTCTTTTGCGGCAAGCCTTAATGCACCGACCGCCAGATTTTCCAAATCTTCATCCGAAATGTCAGAATATTCGGCTTTCAGATAACCTCTTGAAAAAGGCGTTTTTATACTTCTTACAGCATGGCCTAACCTTTTTCCTGTAACGATGGTGGAAATGTCTTTAGCATTCAAAACCTTATTCTTGTAGTTCTGATGCACACTGCATTCGGTTGCTACCAAAAACCTCGTTCCAAGCTGAACAGCTACCGCACCAAGCATAAATGCCGCCGCCATACCTCTGCCGTCTGCAATTCCGCCTGCTGCTATAACGGGAATATTAACGCTGTCTGCTATTTGGGGAACAAGCGCCATTGTTGATGTATCACCGACATGGCCGCCCGATTCCCCCCCCTCGGCAATTAAAGCGAATGCTCCCGAGCGTTCCAGCATCCTCGCAAGTCCGACTGATGCTATGACGGGAATGACCTTAATTCCAGCGTCATTCCACATCTGCATATACTTTGACGGGTTACCTGCACCCGTAGTAACAACCGAAACCTTTTCCCTTGCTAAAAGCTCTGCCACCTCGTCTGTATGAGGGCTCATGAGCATTACATTAACGCCGAAGGGCTTATTTGTAATACTTCTTGCAATATCAATCTGCTCTTTTAAGTATGCACTGCTTTCGCTCATGGCAGAAATTATACCAAGCCCTCCTGCCTCTGAAACGGAAGCCGCAAGCTTTCCGTCAGCTATGTGTGCCATGCCGCCCTGAAATATGGGATACTTAATCTTTAATGCATCGCATATTATAGAATTCAGCATGGATTTACTCCTTTTTGCTGTCTATATAGGATACAAGTGAACCTACTGTTTTACCGATTTCGCCAACTGCGATTTCAACGCCGAATTCATCTTCAAGCTCCATCATAATTTCAACGGTTTCAAGCGAGTCGATCCCCATATCCTGGAAAGTTGTCTCACTTGTAATTTCGCTTAAATCCATGTCAACGTGGTCTGCCAATACATTTTTGATTTTTTCAATAGTCATTTTTAATTCCTCCAAATTTTTTTATTTTATTATTATTTTTTTACCATTTAATCAATGTTGTTGCACTCGATAGACCTCCGCCAAAGGCAGAAAGTATTACAAAATCACCTTCTTTCAATTTATTCATGCGGCAAAGCTCATCAAGAACAATGGGTATGCTTGCCGCCGATGTGTTTCCACATCTGTCTATATTTACGCAAAACTTTTCACCCGGTATGTGAAGCCTTTTGCTTGCGTACTGAATAATACGGATGTTTGCCTGATGGGGAACTATGTATTTTATCTCGTCAAGCGAAATATCATTTTCCTCCGCTATTTCGGTTATCTCTTTTGTTATGGTGTTTACAGCAAACTTAAATGTTTCCTGCCCATCCATAAAGACTTTTCCCTTTTCAACCTCTTTTTCATAAAAAGGCGAGTTGTTAACTCCCGACGGGATTTTTATTACATCATCCTCACCCTCGGTGGTAAGCTTTGAAGAAACGTATCCGTCGCCTGCTTCCAGCAGAACTGCACCGGCACCGTCTCCGAAAATAACACAGGTTGACCTGTCATCCCAATCAAGGATTTTGCTCATTCTCTCGCTGCCGATTACCAAAGCTTTCTTGGCTTTTCCTCTTTCAAAAAATCCGGCAGCTGTATCAAGTGCAAACAAAAATCCGCTGCACGCCGAATTTATATCAAATGATACGCATTTTGCTCCGAGCTTTTTCTGAACCAATCCTGCCACTGTGGGGCAAATAGTATCGCCCGTTATGGAAGCGGCAATAATCAAATCCAGCTCGTCAGGACTGACTCCGCCCATTTCAAGTGCGCGAAGAGCAGCTTTATATCCCATATCCGCCGCACTCTCATCTGTTGAAATATGCCGCTGTGATATTCCCACTCTCTGTTTAATCCATTCATCAGACGTATCAAGGGTTAACGCTAAATCATCATTTGTTACTATCTTTGACGGAAGATAACTTCCTGTTCCAATAATTCTAAAACTCACTACTTTTCCTTTCCCGACTTGTTGATTTATCAACAAGCGCATAAAAATATATGCCTTTTTCGGCATTATCTTGTTGATTTGTCAACAAGCATAATCAAAAAATATGTGGTGGCTTTCCACCAATTATTTTTTAGTGAAAAACGCAAGCGCGAGTGCGCCCGGGCCGGTATGCGTTCCTATGGTGCCGCCTACAGTGCCTATCGGAAGGTTTTCGGCCGAATCCTTCCAAATCTCCTCATTATCCTGAATATATTTTTTCAGCATGGTATCATCAAACCCCGAATACGCAAGTGAATAGGGCATTGTAAAATCAATTCCGCCCCTTTTATTAATTTCTTCGGTTAAAAGGTTGTTCCCTTTTTTAGAGCCTCTTGCCTTACCGAGGATTGCAACCTCACCGTCAGATATTGTAATAACAGGTTTAATTGAAAGGACTTCGCCCACAATGCCCGCTGTTTTTGATATTCTGCCGCCCTTTTTCAAATATTCAAGTGTATCAAGAAGTGCTATAAGACAAATATTTTTCTTATTTTCATCAAGTTTTTCAACAATTTCTTTTGCGCTGAATCCCTTTTCCGCAAGACCGAGGGCATATTCTACAAGAATTTTTTGACCTACACAAACGTTTTCGCTGTCCACCACATACACATCGGTATATTCTTTTGCCGCTGTCTGCGCGCTGTCGTATGTGCCTGAAAGCTTTGAGGAAATGGTTATTATAACCACCTCGTCACCGTCTTTTTTCACCTTGTCTATTGCTTCCGAATATGAAAACGGGTTTATCAAACTTGTCTTAGGGAGCACGTCCGTTCCGATCAGCTTTTCATAAAACTCCCTGTGTGAAAGCGTAACTCCGTCGAGATATTCTTTGTCGCCGAAAGATATGGTAATCGGCACCACAGTCAAATTTTCTGCACTTAAATCCATAATATCCGATGCAGAGTCGGTAATAATTTTTACGCCCATATTCCTCTCCATTCAATAAATTTATTTATCCAAAACCATTTTTAAAATCTTATCCATTTCGGCGCCGTCTCTTTCGAGCGAGCAAATCTGATTGTCCTTTATAAAACAATGTTTTGATTTTGCTTTTGCGACAATAGTATCGTCAGCCGCGTTTTTCATAATATATGCTACCTCAAGGGTAACCCCGCTATATTTAGAAAGCCTTGTTTCTATCAGAATTTCATCATCAAATGTGGTAGGACTTAAATATTTAACACTTAGGCTTACCACAGGAGAAATATACCCCATCTCTTCGATTGACTTAAAAGAAAGCCCTATCTCCCTCAGGTGGGCAATACGCGCTTCCTCCATCCACCTGATATAATTTGAGTGATGAGTAATTCCCATTTTGTCCGTTTCGTAATAATGGACCTTGTGGGTATATATCAGCATCTCTCACACTCCGTTTGTGAGAACGCCTCTGCAAGTTTATTTTTATCCTTTAAAAACTTTTCTATATTTTCGGCAATACTTCTCATTGAACGGTACATAATTGCCCGCTCATCTTCGGTCATGTTAGACAGGCTTACCATATCAACGATACTGCATATAATTTTATTTACCTGTTCAATAATATTCTTTCCCATATCCGTAAGAACGGCGGGAGTATTATATTTTTTCCCACCCGTATATTCGGGGTAATCAATATACTTTTTTTCGTATAACTCGGATAACCCGCGGGAAATTGCAGCCTTGTCAATCCCTATAAGCTCGCTGAGCTGTGATACGGTCAGCCCCCCTATGTTCTGACGGAGATAAAATAATAGCATACCCTGATTTCCCTTAAGATTGAACTTTTTCATAACCTCATTTTTAAGCTGGGAAATTCCCTTATTAATAATTGAAATATTATTAGTAAATGACTCAAACCTCTTAATCATATTTTATCACCTTACTTCGAAAACTTGCAGCGCAAATTTTCCTTTTTAGCGTATTATAGCATACACTTGTTGATTTGTCAACAAGTTTGTTTATATTTTATTTATATGTTTGAGGTAATAATAATTATTCCTAAAAATCTATATTTTTTTCAGAGCCCGTATTCCCGCTCAAAAACAAAGGATGCTCCGTCAATATACAGAGCATCCTTTGGTCACAAAATGGGATAATATACTTAATATTTTTTTTCTTATAATAAGGTAGCACACAATATAAAGCACCAATGAAAAGCACACGAAATATGATAAATATAACGCAGATTTGACCATATTCATCAGCTGCAAAACAATCACGGAAAGTCCCTCAATGATGATAGTCAAACTAAAAGCCATGCTTTTGGCCTTCAGAGCAATCAAGGCATTTCTCTCGTCTGTTTCTCTGATTTCGAGCGCCCTCATGGTTTTTTCGTCTTTTATATTCCTATTATATATAACAATTCTTGCTATGCCGCAAACGAAAAGTGTAGACCCGAGTGTATAGAGTGCCTGATTGTCAGTCTTTGTAACGTTTGCAACAATAATTATAAAGATTCCGAGAACCATAAATCCTATTGAAAAATACAATCTGAGTTTAATTTTCTTTTTATAATCCATTATTTCTCCTCCTCAAAGATAAAAATTTTCTCAATTTCCGTACCGAAATATTTGGCTATCCTGAAGGCTAACTGCAAGGAGGCGTTATATCTTCCCGCCTCAAGCGAAATAATTGTCTGTCTGGTAACCCCGACAGCCTCCGCCAATTCGTCCTGCGTTATTTTGTTCTCTTTTCTGAATTCTTTAATTCTGTTCTCCAAATAACCACCTCCTAAAAAGTAAAGCTTGCTTTACATTTATATTATACTACTGTATTTTCAAAATGTCAAGTATTCTTTACATTTTTTTTGGATTAAAAGAAAAAGCCCTGAATTTCAGAGCTTTTTATCCAATATTGTACCCAGCTTGCGGTGCCCGACACTTATCGCTACCGCTCCTCGTTTGTCGACCGCTGCACAATAATAAGTTTTGCTTAATCTGCCCCCGGCAGCGCAAATTCCAAGATTGTGCCCGGCTTGCGGTGCCCGACACTTGTCGCTACCGCTCC
>JBAYOS010000024.1:0-13047 GCA_041678125.1 Monoglobales bacterium | reverse complement strand
TTAGCATGGTCTGAAAGTACGCGGGTGAGCGTACCAATTCCCGGTCCGATTTCAAGAACACAGCTTTCTTTGTCTATTTCTGCGGCAGAAACAATTTCCTCAAGCACGCCGCTGTTTATTAAAAAGTTCTGGCCGAGCGACTTTGAAAAGCTTTTGCCAAAGCTTTTCATAAGTCCTCTGACATAGGTTATATCAGTTAAATTAATCATCGCCAAATAATCCTAACTGCACAAAAGGCTTGTCATCCTCCTTGAGGGCTCTGCCCGAGGAAGGAATTTTTTCTGAGTAATAGGGTTTAATGTTTTCAAGTCCCGATTCCTGCGCAAGCATAATTCTTTTTACAAGCTTATCACGCTTTGAAAGGTAAACCTGAACGCCCTGAGTATCCCTCTTTGATTTAAGCGTAATATTTGAAGAATTAACCGCCAAATACCTGCCGCCCTGACTTTCTAAAATAAAGTCGGCGTCTTCTGTCAGATAAAGCATACCGACAGCAGGAGATTTTGCGTAATATGCGCCCGTAAGCTTTTTACGGTTGGTTTTGGTTTCATAGCTTTTCATATCAACCTTTGCAACCTTGCCGTTTTCAAACGCAAAGAGTAAAAATCCGCTGTAATCGGAGGTAACAGCCATAAACTTGACCTGTTCTCCCTCTTCCAGTGAAAGCAGATTGGGCAGATATTCGCCCATCATGCTTGCCTTGCAGCCGTCGGGCAGGTCATAAAGATGCGACTTGTAAACATCACATTTATCGGTGAAGAAAAGAATATCGGCACTGTTTGTAGCTTCAATTTCGGCAATTATTTCATCCTCGGGCTTTAATTTCTGAACATCAGAGCCGCGAAGTGAAACAAGCGAGATTTTCTTGAAATATCCGTCTCGTGTGAGGAATACCTTGAGGTTATAATCGTCAACCTCAATCGCCTCTGTCACTTCCTCGATCTCCTCGCCGGATACAATATCGCTTTTTCTGTCGGCACCGTATTTTTTGGAGATTTCTTCAAGCTCTTTAATTATGATTTTTTTAATCTTTTTCTCATTTTCAAGAATATCCTGCATTTCGGCAATTTCGTTTTTTAATTTGTCAACATCGCCGATGCCCTTTAGAATGTATTCCTTATTGAGATTCCTAAGTTTGATGTTTGCAACATATTCTGCCTGAATTTCGTCAATTCCAAAACCCTCCATAAGTCTCGGAACAACCAGCGCATCTTCTTCAGCACCGCGAATTATTGCGATTGCCTTATCAATGTCAAGCAGAATTTTCTTCAGACCTTCGAGAAGGTGAAGCTTATCGCTTTTTTCCTTGATGTCAAACTTAAGCGAGCGTGAAACACACTCGATTCTGAAGTTGCACCAGTTTTTCAGAATGTCTTTGACGCCGAGAACATAGGGCATTCCGTTTAAAAGGACGTTAAAGTTACAGCCGAATGAATCCTGAAGCGGAGTCATTTTATATAGCTTTTGCATAAGTGCGTCCGGGTCGCAGGACTTTTTAATGTCAATGGTGATTTTAAGTCCCGACTTGTCCGATTCGTCGCGAATATCGGAAATTTCCTTAAGCTTGCCGCCCTTAACGCACTCGACAATTTTGTCAATTATCGCTTCGATACAGGTAGTGTAGGGAATTTCATAAATTTCTATGCAGGAATTTTTCTTGTCAAAACGGTATTTTGCACGAATTTTAAAGGACCCTCTGCCCGTTTCGAATATGGTATCCATCTGCTGCTTGTCATAAATAATTTCGCCGCCTGTTGAAAAGTCGGGAGCGGTTATATATTCTGTAATGTCGCAGCTTTCGTTTTTAAGAAAAGCGATTGTCGCGGCACAGACCTCGCGCAGATTAAAGCTGCAGAAGTTGCTCGCCATACCGACCGCAATACCTTGATTTGGATTAACTAAAATATTGGGGAAGGTGGTGGGGAGCAGGACAGGCTCTTTCATAGTGCCGTCATAGTTGTCGGTGAAATCAACAACATTTTTATTGATGTCCTTGAAAATTTCCTGTGAAATGCTGTCAAGCTTTGCTTCTGTATATCTCGAAGCCGCATAGGACATATTTCTCGAATAGTGTTTACCGAAGTTGCCCTTTGAGTCTATAAGAGGGTGAAGAAGCGCCTCGTTACCCCTTGTAAGACGGACCATTGTTTCATAAATTGCTCCGTCACCGTGAGGGTTGAGCTTCATTGTAGTACCCACAATGTTCGCCGACTTTGTTCTGTTGCCGGTTAAAAGTCCCATTTTATACATTGTATAAAGCAGTTTTCGGTGCGAAGGTTTAAACCCGTCAATCTCTGGAATTGCACGGGAAATGATTACACTCATAGCGTAGGGCATATAGTTTTTTTCTAAAGTATCCGAAATAAATTCTTGAGTTATATTAGTCAATTACCAGCCCTCCTTTTTAAGCCAAATCAAGCATATCAAGATATTTACTGCCATGCTGGGCAATATAATCTTTTCTCGCGGCGAGATTGTCGCCAAGCAGAACGTCAAACATGGTTGCAACACGCTCGGCATCATCTAAGGTAACCCGTATAAGCCTGCGTGTTTCGGGATTCATAGTGGTTTCCCACATCATTTCAGGCTCATTCTCACCAAGTCCTTTTGAGCGCTGAATGGTATATTTGCCCGAAAGTGTTGATATAATGTCCGACTTTTCACGCTCGGAATAGGCAAAATATGTCTTGTCCTTGCAGGTTATTTCAAAGAGCGGAGATTCCACGATATAAACATGTCCCATCTCAATCAGCGTGGGAACAAGTGCATAGAGCATAGAAAGGACAAGCGTTCTTATCTGGAAACCGTCCACGTCCGCATCAGTACATATTATAAGCTTGTTCCAGCGGAAATTATTTATATCAAAGGTAGAAATATCTTTGTTGTGCTTGGATTTTATTTCAACTCCGCAACCCAGCACTTTTATAAGGTCGGTTATAATTTCGCTTTTGAATATTTTGTTATAATCTGCCTTAAGACAGTTCAGGATTTTGCCCCTTATGGGCATGAGTGCCTGAAATTCGGCATCGCGGCTTTGTTTACATGAACCCAGCGCACTGTCACCTTCGACAATGTAGATTTCGCGACGGCTTAAGTCCTTGGTACGGCAGTCCACGAATTTTTCCACACGGTTATTTATGTCGATAGTGCCCGAAAGCTTTTTCTTGACGCTAAGTCTTGTCTTTTCGGCAGATTCACGGCTTCGCTTGTTTACAAGCACCTGTGCTGCAATTTTTTCCGCGTCGGCCTTATTTTCAATAAAATAAATCTCAAGTCCGTGACGCAGGGTTTCAGTCATGTAATCCTGAATAAATTTATTGTCGATAGCCTTCTTTGTCTGGTTTTTATAGTCGGTATGCGTGGAGAAAGAGTTGGACACCAAAATAAGGCTGTCCTGGATGTCCTGGAAGGTAATCTTCGCTTCATTTTTTGTGTATTTTGCGTTTGAGACAATATACTTATCAAGCGCATAAACAAAGGCATTTCTGACTGCCCTGTCGGGTGAGCCGCCCTCCTCAAGGTAGCTTGAGTTGTGATAATACTCAATCGCTCTTGAGTGATTGTTGAAGCAGAAGGAAACGTTAAACTTAACCTTGTAATCATCCTTGTCGGGACGGTCGCGTCCGACGCTCTCACCTGTGATTTCATAAACAGAGGTGAAGGATTCTTTGCCACCGATTTCCGCAATATAATCGGTTATACCGTTTGGATAAAGGTATTCAAACGTCTCCATACCCGACGGTGTTTCGTTATATAAAACAAGCTTCAGACCGGCGTTCACAATAGCCTGTCTTTTAAGCACATCCTGATAAAATTCAAGGGGAATGTCAATCTCGGTAAATACATCAAGGTCGGGCTTCCACCTGATGGTAGTGCCCGATTTTTTGGAGCGGGTTTCTTCTTTTATAAGTCCACCGACATTATACCCTTTTTCAAAATGGAGATTATATTTAAAACCGTCCCGAACAACCTCAACGTCCATATATTCGGAGGCAAACTGAGTCGCACAGCTGCCCAGACCGTTGGTTCCGAGGCTGTATTCATAGTTTACTCCCTCTACGGTGTTATACTTACCGCCTGCGTAAAGCTCACAGAAAACAAGCTCCCAGTTATAGCGCTGTTCTTTTTCATTATAGTCAAGGGGGATACCGCGGCCGCAGTCTGCAACTTCGATGGAATTATCAAGAAAACGAGTTACTTTTATAACATTGCCGAAACCTTCTCTTGCCTCATCAATAGAGTTTGACAAAATTTCAAACATGGCGTGCTGACAGCCCTCAAGACTGCTTGCGCCGAATATAACCGCAGGCTTAAGGCGCACTACGTCAGCGCCCTTGAGCGCGGTTATACTGTCATTTCCGTAAGATTTGGTTGATTTAGCCATCTGATTACTCACCTTTTTCAAGATTTGATATTTTATCGATTCTCTGCTGATGTCTGCCACCCATGAACTCGCAGTCAAGCCATGCGTCAACAATTTCAACGGCAACGTCTTTGCCCACAACTCTGCCGCCGAGAGTAATTACGTTGGCGTTATTGTGGCATTTTGCCATTTTTGCACAGTAAATCTCGTTGCATACTGCTGCGCGGATACCATTTATTTTGTTTGCCGCAATGCTTATGCCTATTCCTGTTCCACAAAGCAGAATACCCCTGTCGCATTCACCCGAAAGGATTGATTTGCAAACAACCTCTGCAATATCGGGGTAGTCGGCTCTTAATTCTTCATATATGCCGAAGTCTTTTACTTCAAGGCCTCTGGCTTCAAGATGTTTTTTTATTGTGTTTTTCAGTGAGAGTGCTCCGTGGTCGCAACCTAAAGCTATCATTTATTATTCATCCTTTCCTTTTCCTGTTCGGCGCTCGATTTTCTGACATAAAGTGCGTCAATGGTATCCGCCGGAGGGAATCCGTTTTTAATGATTATATCAAATGCAGCCGCCCCGCAGCATGCCGCGCTCGGCATATTAAGGTGGGGAGGAGCAATTATAACATTCTTGTTTTGTTTTAAAATATCGGCGTATTTAACAGCGCCGTCGCCTGCTACTATGGTAGGCTCCGAAATATTTTCGCAAACCTTTTTAATTTCCGAGGCCTCAGGAGGAATAATTTCATCCAGACCATTTTCGCCATGCCTGAATTTTCCGTAAAAGACCTGTGAATTTCTTGCATCTGTCATTGTGCAGACAGGCAGAGGCTGGCAAGGGAAATTATATGCCGCCGCTTTAAGTGAAGAAACGGTTACAATAGGTTTTTCGACGGGAAGGGCAAGCCCTTTTGCGGTCGCAATTCCTATTCGAATACCCGTAAATGAACCTGGTCCGTTTGTGCAGGCAAAAGCATCGATATCAGCTGCCGTCATATCAAGCTCGGATAAAACAGAGGTTATCATCGGCACAAGCTTTGTTGAGTGTGTCAGCTTATTATCTATGTAAAATTGTCCCATCAGCTTATCCTCGGTCATTATTGCAACGGATGCAGAGGAAAAGCAGGTATCAAGAGCTAGAAGTATCACGCTTTTTCACCTCTATTTCGCGAAAGTTTTCGTCAATTTCCAAATTTTTTGTAATGTAAACATCATATATGTCGGCATCAATCTCGGAGGTTAGAATTTCGGGCCATTCAATAACGCTGATACCGTCGCCGCCCTCAATATAGTCCATCAGACCTGCCTCATACATTTCATCTTCACATGTAAGTCTATAAAGGTCAAAGTGATATATCGGGGGATTGCCCTCGTAAATATTCATAATGGAAAATGTCGGACTGCATGCCGCGTCTGAGCCGGAAAGACCTTTTGCAAAAACAGTTTTTCCAACCCCGATGTCACCGTGCAGGCAGACAACATCTCCGATTTTAAGCGATTTTTTTAGTTCTGCGGCAATTTTTACAGTCTCCGCAGGAGAATAAGCAGTGTACTTCAAAATATTACCCCTTTAAACCTTTATATGTATCCATGCACCTTTTCTAAGTCTTAAATGATACATAAGCGACCTTGTGGCAAAGTCAAGAACAAGTCCTGCACCAACCGCAAAATATGCGCTTGTGTATTTAGACAGTATATATACCGGAAGCAGTCTTCCGACCCATAGTCCGACAGTGCAGGAAACGGTTATATATCTTGCATCTCCCGCCCCGCGAAGAATTCCGCATGTGATTGTCTGATACGCGGTGAAGCAGAAGCAGGCGCCTAAAACTCTCGCAAAAGTGGTTGTAGAGCTTATAACATCAGGTTCTGAGGAAAATACTCTTGCAAGATATGGGGAGGATAGGAACATAACTATCCCGAGAGGGATAAGCAATAACAGGAACATTTTCTTGGCAATGCTGAAGATTTCGCTTGCCATATCAAAATTACGCCTTGCAAGCGACTGAGAGGTCAGGACAGTCATAGCAACGGCAATACCCGATACTACTGCCAGGAAAATATTGTTTATGGTGCTTGCAATCTGATACCCCGCCTGAATCGTTGCTCCGAAAATCAAAAGCATTGATTGCAGAATAACAAACCCACCCTGGAATACTGCTTGCTCAATGGCAGAATATGTACATATCCCGAAAATTCGTCTTATATATCCTTCTTTGCTTTTTGCAAATATTTTTTTCGGAAATATAGGTATTTTTCTTGCATAAACAAGAATTATTGCGCAAAACGGACCTACAATTCTTGCTATTAAAACTGCTATTCCTGTTCCTGTTGTGGAAAGGGACGGATACCCAAAATAGCGTATTCCGAAAATTAGTATATATGCAAGCAGAGCATAGAGGAAGTTAACAATCGAGTTTGAAACGAGTGCCGCAGAGTTATCTCCGACGCCTCGTGCCGCAGCATTTAAGGTATGATTCACTGCTACAAAAGGAACGCTTACTATCGAATAGGGGAAGTAGATTTTTATGTGCTTCATAACTTCAGGGTCAGCGTTTGAGAAGAATAGTCCCAACAGCTGATCTGAAAAAGTAAAACATAAAAAGACGAGTGCGATACTGATATAAAAGGCAAGATAAATGGATTGCATTGTTGCATCCTTAACACCTTCGTGATTTTCTTCACCGTACAGACGACCGATTACAACTGTAACGCCTGTGCCAAGTCCCAAGAAGAGAAATTGCAGCCAGGTTACAAGTGTATTTACCATTGCTACCCCGGTCAGCTCATTTTTGCCGACATGACCCATTACCATCGATGCGAGTACACCTGAGGAAACGATAAGAAGCTGCTCTAAAATACAGGGAATGGCAAGTTTATAGAGGCTTGAGGTTGTAGCGGATAAAGTTTTCATAATAGAAATCTCCTTTTCTACCTTTTCGCCAAAGTAGCAACGAATACATATTTCGCACCTTTTTTCTTCAGGAGTTTTGATACCTCGGAGGTTGTCGCGCCAGTGGTGAATATATCGTCAACTAATAGAATACTGAGCCCTGCAACATTTGCTTTTGAAGTGAGAGCAAATGAACCTTTAATATTCTTAAGTCTTTCGGCTTTTGTAAGCCTGCTTTGAGCAGGAGTAGATTTCGTTTTTTTCAGCCAATCGGATCTAAAAGGAATTTTCAGTTCCGATGCAACATATTTAGCTAGCTGACCGGTATAATCAAACCCTCGTTTTGTCCGCCTTTTAGGGTCAGGCGGAACGCTTAAAACAAGGTCGGCTTTTACGCCTAACTTTTTAAGTCCCCCGGCCGTGAAATAAGAGAGCGGTTTTGCCATGTAGGTCTGCGCGCTGAATTTATATTTCAGTATCGCAAGACGGACATTACCGTTATATGTTGCGGGTGCGAAAACTCCGTCAAAATATCTGCCCGCTGTCTTACATGACAGGCATTCGGGCATACCGTTGTTGTATGTTATAACACCGCCGCATTTTCCGCATCTGAGCTGGCTTATCGGAATAAGGTCAAGACATCTTCTGCAGATAAGCGGACGATCGCCGAGTGCGAGAAATTCTCCGCAGTAAATGCATTTAGGCGGGAAAAACAAATCGAAAACGGAAGTAAACAAATTCATTATTTAAACCCCTCGGTCATCATTGCCGCAAGACCGCTGTAACGCAGGTCCTCGTGATTGTTACTTGTCATGAACTGAATAACATCCTCTCTGCCAACAAGAGCCACAAGCTCTTTTGCTCTTGTAACTGCAGTATAAAAGAGGTTTCTGGTCATGAGATTTTTATGGCATTGGTACATCGGGATTACAACCGCGGTAAATTCACTGCCCTGACTTTTGTGAACTGTTATTGCGTATGAAAGCTCAATATCGTCAAGAAGCTCGATAGGGTAGTCAACGGTTTTTTCCTGGTCGAAAACTATTGTAACAATACCCGAGCGGGCGTCAATTTTTTCAATAATTCCAAGGTCACCGTTGAAAATACCGCTGCCGATTCGGGAATCGGCCGTGTACCATTCCATATCATAGTTATTGCGAATTTGCATTATTTTATCCCCTTCGCGAAGAACAAATCCTTTTCTTTTAAGCTCGGGTTTGCCGTGAGAAGGTGGGTTGAAAGCATTTTGAAGAATATTATTTAAATTCTCCGTTCCCATTGCACCCTTTCGCGAGGGACAAAGCACCTGAACACAGTCCTTCGGGTCGCGGCCTAAATAGGAGGGGAGTCTTTGAAGGCAAAGCCTGATGATTTCGTCTGTTCCGTCTGATATATTATGTCTGGGCAGAAAAAAGAAGTCACTGCCCTCGCCGTTGCAGACGGGGAAATCGCCCGCATTTATTCTGTGTGCGTTATGAGTTATCATACTTTCGTTTGCCTGACGGAAAATTTTTGTAAGTCTGACGGAAGCTGTCAAGCCGCTCGCCAGAATGTCGCGCAGAACGTTTCCCGCGCCCACGGATGGGAGCTGGTCGGAATCGCCGACTAAAATTATTCTGCATTTATCGGGAAGAGCCTTGAGCAGATGATACATTAATACAATATCTACCATAGACATTTCGTCCACTATCACCACATCGGTTTCAAGAGGATTGTACTGATTTCTGCTGAATGTCATTTTTGCGTCATCGTCCGAATAGGACATTTCAAGCAGGCGATGAATGGTTTTTGCCTCCATACCGCAAAGCTGGCCCATACGCTTGGCGGCTCTGCCTGTCGGAGCGCATAGGGCAATGTCAAGACCCTGTTTTTTCAAAATTGAAATTATTGTGTTTAAAAGGGTGGTTTTACCGGTACCCGGTCCGCCCGTAATAACGGTCAGACAGTTTTTCCGGGCGGAACTTATCCCCTCAAGCTGCTCTGGAGCAAGAGTAATATCACCCTGCAAATCCTTTTCTGAAAGTGGAATTTCATCTGCAGGTTTGTTTGCAAGTTTAGTGAGTATTTTTGCACAGCCCGATTCGGCTGTATACATCGTCGGCAGATAAATTGCCTCCGCCGAGTCTGTAAGAGTTACGCGGTTTAGCTTTTTTTCTATCAATAAATTTGATATTTGCCGCTCAGTAGTTTCCTTGTCCGCACCAACAAGATTATAAACCTCCCCGGCTATAATGTCAGAAGGAAGGTAGGTATGTCCGTTTGCAGCTGCTTCGGACAAAACGTGCAGGATTGCGGCAGCGGTTCTTTCGGGTGAGTTTGCGGCAAACCCCATAGAATAAGCTATCTGGTCAGCACGCGTAAATCCAATCCCCGGAATTTCACAAACGCAGTAGGGGTTGAGCTTTACTCTTTCAACCGATTTTGAGCCGAAATGGTTATATACCTTAAAGGCAAGCGAAGCGTTAATCCCGTACTGTCCCAAAAATGAAATAACCTGAGATACGCCGATCTGCTCAATATACTGGTTGTGGATACTTATAGCCTTTTCCTTGGAAATGCCTTTTATAACTGCCAGTTGTTCGGGGTCGTCGCGGATTATTTCAAGCGTATCATCACCGAACATATCAATAATTCGTTTGGCAGTTACCTCCTTGACACCCGAAATTGCACCCGAGGAGAGATAGATAAAAATCTCCTCTCTGCCTTCAGGAACAAGCTTTTCAAAATATTTGACGCTCAACTGTTCACCATATTCCATGTGGACAACAAAGTCGCCCGTGACGCGAAGCTTATCGCCGACAGATATAAGCGGCAGACAGCCGGTTATTGTTAGGGTTTCGTCTCCCGACAGAAACTCACAGACCGCATAACTGTTGTCGGTGTTATTAAAGATAATTTCAGTTATCATTCCTTCAAAACTATTCATCAGCGTCACCAATAGCAAGGGGCTGTATCAAAAAGATATTTTACGATACAGCTCCCACGCAAAGTTAATTATTTTTCATCAAAGAATTCAAGCGCGCACTTAATATGCATGTCCCAAAAATCCCACGAATGGCCGCCGGGACCATCGACATACTTATAATCAAAATCAGCAGCTTCGACTTTTGATTTAAAGGTCTGGTTGTCCTGATAGAGAAAATCCTCTGTTCCGCAGGACTGATAAAGTCGCGGCTTTTTCAGATTACCGTCACTGAATTTGTCAAGCAGATAGAGCAAATCTTCCTCACTGCCGCGAACATCCCTGCCGCCACAGATGAGATATGCATCTCTGCCCCAGTCGCCGCCGCTGAATCTTGAACAGACGTCAAGAACGCCTGAAAAGCTTGCGGCCGCACAATATTTGTCAGGATTTTTAAGAGCAAGCTTAAACGCACCGTAGCCACCCATTGAAAGACCGGCAATAAAGGTGTTTTCACGGAATTGGTTTACCTTAAAGGTTTTACCTATATAATCATAAAGTTCCTGCGTAATATAAGTATAGTAAGCAAGACCGTACTCCATATCCGCGTAGAAGCTTCTTCCCGCATCGGGCATAACAACAAAATAATTGTGTTCTAGGGCGTATCTTTCAATAGACGTGTTTCTCGACCAGTTTGTATGATTGTCAGACAGGCCGTGCAGCAGATAAAGTACGCGTGCAGAAGATATATCGTTTGGAATTATAATATTAACGTCTGCCTCTTTTCCGAGGACAGCGCTTTTAAAGGTGCATTCTAATTTCGCCATTATTATCTCTGAACACGGCCGCTGCCGTCGCCCTTCATGAGAGTTTCAACCTCTTTAACGCTAACCAGGTTGAAGTCGCCCTCAATGGAGTGTTTGAGACAGGAAGCAGCAACCGCAAAGTTGATAGCTTTATCGGGGTCGAAACCGTTCATGAGCGAGTAGATAAGTCCGCCGCCGAAGGAGTCGCCACCGCCCACACGGTCAACAATGTGAGTAATATCGTATTTCTTGGAGAAATAATATTCATTACCGTCATAAAGCATTGCAGACCATCCGTTAGAAGATGCGCTGTGGCTTTCACGAAGCGTGATGGCAACATATTTAAAGCCGAATTTGTCGGTCAGCTGTTTTGCAACGTCTTTGTAACCCTCGTGGTTGATTTCACCTGAGTTTACGTCTGTTGAAGAAGCTTTGATGCCAAATACCTTTTCGGCATCCTCTTCATTAGCGATTGCAACGTCAACATAGGGCATAAGACCGGTCATGATTTTGCAGGCTTTTTCGCTTGTCCAGAGTTTTTTTCTGAAGTTTAGGTCACAGCTTACAGTAACACCGTGCTCTTTAGCTTTTTTAAGTGCATCAAGGCAAACCTCAGCAGCCTGGTCGGAAATTGCCGGTGTGATGCCTGTGAAATGGAACCAATCCACGCCGTCAAAAATAGCGTCCCAGTCAAAGTCTGAGCTTGCTGCGGTCGCAATAGAAGAGTGAGCTCTGTCATATACAACGTTTGAAGCTCTCTGGTTAGCACCTTTTTCTACAAAGTAGATGCCGACTCTTTCGCCGCCGCGGGTAATTTTGGATGTGTCAACACCGTGCTTGCGGATTTCAGCAACACACCAATCACCGATAGGATTGGAAGGAAGCTTTGTAACAAATGCCGCGTCAATGCCGAAGTTTGCAAGAGATACTGCAACATTAGCTTCACCGCCGCCGAATGTGGACTCAAGATTCTGAGCCTGAATAAATCTCTGATATGTAGGAGTTTGAAGTCTTAACATTATTTCACCAAAGGTGACTGCTTTCTTTGTCATGGTAGTAAAGTTCCTTTCAACTATTTTGCTCTTGCTGCCTTAACTGCTTCAACAAAACGTTTTGCAGTGTCAGCAACTGCTTTATAATCGCCTGTTTTTGCGCCTGCTGTAAGTGAGCTGCCTGCTCCGACAGCAACTGCGCCGGCTTTAATCCACTGGTCAACATTGTCAACGTCAACGCCGCCTGTCGGCATCATTTTAGCATAGGGGATAGGTCCCTTGATGTCTTTAATGATTTTAGGACCAAACAGGTCGCCCGGGAATATTTTAACAATATCCGCGCCTGCTTCCATAGCCGCAACAACCTCTTTGATTGTCATAGCACCGGGCATGCAGGGCACGCGGTATCTGTTACAGGTTCTGACTGTTTCGGGGTCAAAATAGGGACTTACAATGTATTCAGCACCTGAAAGCATAGCGATTCTTGCGGTTTCGCTGTCCATGACCGTACCCGCCCCGAGAATAATCTGGTCGCTTGAGTATTTGGAAGCGAGATCCTCAATAACCTTATGAGCTTTCGGGACTGTAAAAGTAAGCTCAATTGCAGGGATTCCACCCTCGATGCAAGCATCGACTATTCGGATAGCTTTATCGCTGTTTTCAGCGCGAACCACCGCAACAACACCAACATCAGTAATTCTGGTGATTACTTTTTCTTTGTCCATTTATATCACTCCTAACAGAAAATTTTATACACCATATATTGTATATCAAAATGCTGGAAAAATCAATAGTTTCGTCAAAATTAATATATTGACAGGCAAAAGGGTACATAGTATAATAAAAGGAAGGAGGCGCTGAAGGATGATTAAGGTTTTGGGAATACTCGCATTTTTATTTTTTATTTTTTGTGCAGTTATGCTTATAGCTTCGATTTTTAACCGAAGAATAAATTCAAAACTGTGGATTATCTGCGCCATAGTGTCTTTGGTTGCGCTTATAGTGTCCTATTATGTAGACATTTCAAGTGACAGCTACCGCGAAAAATATGACGGAATGGTGCAGCAGTACAGTGAATAGTATTTTTT
>JBAYOS010000023.1:0-13197 GCA_041678125.1 Monoglobales bacterium | reverse complement strand
TTAAACTTTGTATTCCCGTATTCTGCGGAATGATAAATACAATGAAAATCAACAAAGATAAAATGGCAGAAGGGGCAAAAGGCGGATTTACAAATGCCACAGACGTTGCCGATTATCTTGTTACAAAGGGTATGCCCTTCAGAAATGCTCACGAGGTGAGCGGAAAAATAGTTTATTACTGCATTTCCGAAAACAAAGCAATAGTTGATTTGACGATTGATGAGTTTAAACAGTTTTCCGAGCTTTTTGAAGTGGATATATATAATTTTATAACGGCTGAAGCGTGCGTAAACAAGAGAAAGGTACCGGGCGGTCCCGCGCCTGAAATGGTAATTAAGCACATTGAAAGCACGGAGAAATTTATATCTGATTTTAAAGAGGGAAAATAAACCCATTTCGGGGTTTCGGTGAAAGACTTTACATAGTATGACGAAACGGAATATTTTAATACTAACATTGATTAAGTGAGGAGAAATATTGTGATAAAAAGTATGACCGGTTACGGTCGAGGAGAGGTGCAGGGGCAGGGCAGAAAATTAAAGCTTGAAATCAAGTCCGTTAATCACAGATACAGCGACATAAGCATTAAAATCCCCCGGGCATACCTCTTTTTGGAAGAATATATGAAGGGTATGATTTCTCAGGTAGCTTCCCGAGGGAAAATTGACCTTTTCTTAAATGTTGAGTATGAGGAAGGGGAGGACAAGCAGGTATCGGTTGATAAATCCCTTGCCTTGCAGTATATGGACGCAATAAAAGAAATCGGCGAAATCTGCGGAGTTGAACAAACCTGCTCTGCTTATCAGATAGCACGGTTCCCCGATGTACTTTCTCTTAAAAAGGCTCCCGACGATGAGGAGATTATGAAAAGCGAGGTTACGGAGGCGCTAAGGCTTGCGCTTGACGAGTTTGTTGCCATGAGGGTAAGAGAAGGCGAAAGAATTTCGCAGACCTTAACCGCTCAAATAAAGTATATTCTATCTATTGTGGAAACAATAGAAAAAATCACGCCCGAAACTGTTGAAAATTACAGGACAAGGCTGACCGAAAAGGTTACGGAGATGTTAGGCTCGGCATCCATTGACGAATCAAGAATTCTGACCGAGACGGCGATTTTTGCCGACAGAATTTGTACTGATGAAGAAACCGTCAGACTTAAGTCACATATAAAAGAGTTTGGCGAAATTATTTTCTCCGACGGTCCCTGCGGCAGAAAGTTTGACTTTTTAATGCAGGAGATGAACAGGGAAATTAACACCATAGGTTCAAAATGTAACAACATAGAAATTTCAAAGCTTGTGGTTGAGGTCAAAAGCGAGCTTGAAAAGATTCGCGAACAAATCCAGAACATAGAATAAGAAGAATTTTATAAGCAGCGGTATTTTTCGGTTAACTGGAGGAATTTATGAAACAGGAAATTAAACTTATCAACATCGGTTTCGGCAACATTGTTCCGGCAAACAGACTTGTTGCAATAATAAGCCCCGAATCGGCGCCGGTTAAGAGAATGATTCAGGAAGCCAGAGAGCGGGGAGTGCTCATTGACGCAACCTTCGGAAGAAGGACAAGAGCTGTTCTAATAACCGACAGCGACCATGTTATTCTGTCGGCAATTCAGCCCGAAACGGTGGCTCACAGATTTGTGGGCAAAGACTGTGAAATTGTTGGGGAGGATGACGATGAATAGTCTAGGGGTTTTAATGGTGGTATCAGGACCCGCAGGAGTTGGCAAAGGTTCAATATGCAAACAGTTTTTAAAGGATAACCCTGAGGTTAGCCTTTCTGTGTCTGCGACCACCCGAAAACCAAGGCCGGGCGAGGAGCATGGCAGAGAATATTACTTTCTTTCCAAAGAAGAGTTTGAAGACAAGATAAAAACGGACAACCTTCTTGAATATGTCTGCTTTGTGGACAATTATTACGGGACGCTTAAATGCGCGGTAGAAGAAAAGATTTTGGCAGGTATTGATGTCCTTTTGGAGATTGAGGTTGAAGGTGCAATGAACGTCAAGAAAAAGTACCCCGACAGTGTGCTTGTTTTTGTTCTGCCCCCGTCTTTTACTGTGCTTGCAGAAAGGCTCAGAGGCAGAGGAACCGAACCCCCTGAGGTTGTTGAAAGACGGCTGAAACGCGCTCGTGATGAGTTTGCATGTATTAAATATTACGACTATGTTGTATTAAGCGATACAATAGAAAATTCTGCAGGTCAGCTGCGGAGCATTTTGTCTGCTGAAAAACTTAGAGTAAAAAGAAATGACTTATTAATAGAGGAGGCACAAAAATGATTTATCCACCGATTGGACAGCTTGTCGAAAAGACAGGCAACAAATATGAACTTGTAATTGCTACTGCCAAAAGAGCAAGGGCTATTGCAAACGAGGAAAAGACAAAAGAAAAACAACAGGTTGAATTAACGCCCTTTATGGCTGCAAAATCAAAGGCTGAAAAGACGACAGTAAAACCTATTATCAGAGCAATTTCGGAAATTATGAGCGGTAAGGTTTATGTTTTAAAAGACGGCGGAAGCTATAAAAGCGGTAATTTTGAAGAGTTTTCAACTTTCGGGGAAGCGTTAAAGATAGATTGATAAAAGCAGGTTAACCATGAAAATTGCTGAAGTAATTATAAATTCGCAGATAAAAAGTGTCGGAAAAATTTATCATTATATTGCCGAAGACGATGCCAAAGTGGGCATCAGGGTACTTGTGCCCTTTGGCGGCAGCAATAAAACCTGTGAGGGATACATTGTCGGATTTGCAACCGAAAGTGATTACCAAGGACAGCTTAAATCCATTAAATTGGTTTTGGACAGTGAGCCCGTTTTGTCTTCCGAGAGGATAGAACTTGCAAGATATATCAGCAAAACCTGCCTTGTAACTATGGCTCAGGCAATAAGGCTTTTGCTTCCGCCCGCACTTGCGGTTAAAACGGAAAAAAGAGTAAAGCTTCTCGGCGCGTCAGA
Source organism: Monoglobales bacterium (assembly GCA_041678125.1). Taxonomy (GTDB): domain Bacteria; phylum Bacillota; class Clostridia; order RUG12999; family RUG12999; genus RGIG7450. The sequence continues at coordinate 10,235 of JBAYOS010000023.1, read as the reverse complement.
TAATCTGACGGAAATTCAGAAAAATGTGGTTGATATTTTATCCTCAAGCGGAAAGGATATTGAAATAGGCAAGCTGATGCGCGCGGCAGGCCTTAAATCAAGGTCGGCAATAAATACGCTTGAGAAAAAAGGAGTAGTGCGCGTTTTTGATAAAATGGTGGGTGGCAGCGGCGATAAAATCCGCCAGTTTGCAACCATTATAATTGAAGAGAATATGTATGACTATGCCTTGGAGGAGCTTGCAAACACTTCTCCCAAGGCGGCAGCTGCACTTGAGGTACTGTCCGAACAGTCCAGCATGCCTGTGGCTGACCTTATGGCGTCAGCAGACTGTGGAAGATCATCAGTAGCCCTGCTTGAAAAAAGGGGCTATATTATAATAGAAGAAAAAAAGGTTTTCCGCCGCCCGTCCGAAATAGGCGAGGCAACGGATAAACCGAAAAAACCGACAGGTCAGCAGAAAGAAGCTATTGATTATATTACCCGGGCACTCAGCAAATCGAAGTATGAAACAATACTTTTGCACGGTGTTACGGGCAGCGGAAAAACCGAGGTTTTTCTCCATGCGGCTGCACAGTGTATTAAGCAAGTGAAAAATGCAATTATTCTTGTGCCGGAAATATCTCTGACACCTCAAATGGCTGACAGGGTTACCGGCAGATTCGGCAGCAGCGTCGCTCTTTTGCACAGCGGACTTTCAATGGGAGAAAGGTACGACGAATGGTGCAGAATAAAAAACGGCGAGGTTAAGCTTGTAGTCGGTGCAAGGTCGGCGATTTTCGCCCCCTTTGACAACGTCGGGCTTATCATTGTTGACGAGGAGCATGACGATTCATATAAATCGGAGGCTGCGCCCTGTTACAGCGCGGTAAATGTTGCGCTTTTCAGGGGCATGCAATATGATTCGACGGTTATTCTCGCTTCCGCAACCCCGTCCGTTTCAACCTATTATCAGGCGGAAACGGGAAAATATAAAATCTTGGAGCTGTCTGACAGAATTAACAATCAACAGATGCCCGAGGTTGAAATTGTAAATATGTGCGGAGAACTTGCGGCAGGCAACAAATCAATGCTCAGCCGCAGACTTTGCGAGGAAATTCAGAAAAATTTAGATAATAGACAGCAAACAATACTGTTTTTGAACAGGAGAGGGTTTTCAACCTTTGTTACCTGCCGCTCATGCGGATATGTTGCAAAATGCCCTCATTGTGAAATCAGTTTGACATATCATTCGAAAAATAAACTTGTCTGCCATTATTGCGGATATGAATCGGATAATCTTTATACCTGTCCCGAATGCGACAGTCCGCATATCAGATATTTCGGAACGGGCACACAGAAGGTTGAAGATGAGCTTAAAAAGCTTTTTCCGGGCATTTCGGTAATCCGAATGGATGCTGACACCACATCGGGCAGACACGCTCATCAGAACATATTATCAAGGTTTGAAAAGGAAAAAATAGATGTACTTATAGGTACGCAGATGGTAACCAAGGGCATAGATTTTCCGCTTGTGACACTTGTGGGCGTTATAAGTGCGGACATTATGCTTAATATGGACGACTATCGGGCGGCCGAACGCAGTTTTAATATACTTACGCAGGTTTGCGGCAGAGCGGGCAGAGGAGAAATAAAGGGAAGAGCGATAATTCAATCCTACACACCCGCGGCGCCTGCGCTTCAGCTTGCTAAAACGCAAGATTATAAAAGGTTTTACAAAGGGGAAATCAAACTAAGACAGCTTCTGAATAACCCACCGTTTACCAGAATAATAAATATTGTGGTTTCGGGTGAAAATGACGCTGAAACAGAAAAATATACACATTTTATCAATCGGGTGTTAAAAAAATATCTCGAGCTATATAATGTAAAATGTATAGATTATTTTGAACCTGCAAAAGCACCCCTTTCCAAGATAAAGAACAAATACAGATACAGAATTCTTCTTAAGGTGTCGAGCGAAAAAATTCTTGATGTTTTAAAAAGTATGCTTGGCGAACACGAAAAGGGAAGAAGCAAGCTGTCTGTAATTGCGGTGATAAACCCCAATTCAATTTTATAGGAGGTATTTATGGCTTTAAGACAGATTTTAACAATCGGCGAAGATGTTTTATATAAAAGAAGCAGAGAAGTTACAAAGTTTGACGACAGGCTGTCTCAGCTCATTGACGATATGATTGAGACAATGCATGCGGCAAACGGAGTAGGACTTGCCGCGGTGCAGATTGGCATTTTAAAAAGGGCGGTGGTTGTTGATACGGGCGATGGTGTAATCGAGCTTGTGAATCCTGAAATCGTATCCACCGAAGGCGTTCAGGACGGGCCGGAGGGGTGTCTCAGCGTGCCCGGAAGAAGAGGTATGGTTGAACGTCCCATGAATGTTACCGTTAAGGCTCAGGACAGAACAGGAAAAGAGACTACTTACAATGTGTCGGGATTTACTGCACGGGCTTTCTGCCACGAAATTGACCACCTTGACGGAAAACTTTTCGTTGAACGGGCAAGCATTTTGGAAAACATTGAATAGTCGGTTTTAGCGGCTGACAGGTAGAGGATAGAATATGAGAATTATGTTTATGGGAACTCCGGATTTTGCGCTGGAGAGTCTTAAAAAACTATGTGAAAAAGGGTTTGATGTGACATGCGTTGTCACAAGGTCAGATAAGCAGCAGGGCAGAAACATGAAGCTTATGCCGCCGCCTGTAAAGGAATTTGCGCTTGAAAAAGGACTTAATGTTTATCAGCCCGAGTCCCTAAAAGACGGCGAGCTTAATGAGGTTTTGGAAAAAGAAAATCCCGACCTTATTATAGTTGTGGCATACGGCAAAATTTTGCCCAAGTATGTGCTTGATTATCCGAAATACGGTTGCGTAAACCTGCACGGTTCAATCCTTCCAAAGCTTCGCGGAAGTGCACCCATTCAATGGAGTGTTATAAACGGTGATGAATATGCAGGGGCGACCACCATGTTTATGAACGAGGGTCTTGATACAGGCGACATTATTGATGTTTATAAAACAAAAATCAGCGAAAATGAAACTGCAGGCGAGCTTTATGACAGAATCGCAAAAGAGGGAGCAATGCTCCTCACGCAGACGGTAGAAAAAATTTTTAACGGAACCGCTACAAGAACAAAGCAAAATGACGGTGAAGCAACCTATGCGCCCATGCTCACAAAAGAAATGGGAAAAATTTGCTTTGACAGGCCGGCGGAGGAAATTTATAATTTGATAAGAGGGCTTAATCCGTGGCCAGTAGCATATATTCCAACCAATAAAGGCATATTAAAGGTATATACATCAAAGGTTATAGACAAAGATTCGGTCGGCAAAGCGGGCGAAATTCTCAAAAAGGAAAAGTCGCTTATCGTTCAGACCGCTAAAGGCAAAATTGAACTAAAGGAGGTTCAGCTTCAGGGCAAAAAACGCATGACGGCTGAAGAATTCTTAAGAGGAGCGGAAAATATATGTTTTATATAGACAATTATTATTTGATGCTTGTTGTGCCTGCAATTATATTTTCTTTAATTGCGCAAATGATGGTACAAAGCAGATTTAAAAAGTATTCGGAAATCTTTTCGGCCAAGGGGCTGACAGGCGAGGATACCGCGAATTTGATTTTAATGAAAAACGGAATCAGCGACGTTTCGGTGGGCAGGATAAACGGGAACCTGACGGATAATTTCAACCCAAAAACAAAGGTTATCAGCCTGTCACAGCCGGTATATGGTTCAAGCTCAATCGCGGCAATCGGGGTTGCGGCTCACGAAACGGGCCATGCAATTCAGCATAATACGGGGTACTCGGCGATTAAGCTGAGAAACGCAGTTTTGCCCGTGGCACAGTTCGGCTCAAGTGCGGCTGTACCCCTTGCAATCCTTGGTTTTTTCCTTGGTTTGCCAATGCTTGTAAACGCGGGGATAATTCTGTTTTCGGCGGTAGTGCTTTTCCAGGTGATAACCCTTCCGGTTGAATTCAACGCAAGCAGACGGGCCGCCACATTACTGAAAGAGACGGGAGTATTATCGGAACAGGAGCTTGAGGGCGCAAAAAAAGTGCTTGCGGCAGCGGCGCTTACCTATGTTGCAGCAATGCTCACAAGCCTTATGAGTTTGCTCAGACTCATTTTAATTTCGAGAAGAAGAGACTGATGAGATATACTGCACTTAAAATACTTTGCGACGTCCTTGAAAACGGAAAATATTCAAATCTTGAGCTGATTTTCGGGCTTGAAAATTTAAGCGACAAGGACAGAGCACTTGCTACAAATATAATATACGGCGTTTTGCAGAACAAAATGCGGCTTGACTGCATTATTGAAACCTATTCGAAAATTCCTCTGAAAAAGATTTCTCCCGATGTATTAAACATACTTCGAATGGGCGTCTATCAGTCAGTTTTCATGGATAAAATCCCTGCCTATGCAATCACAAATGAGAGCATAAAGCTTGTGAAAAAGTGCCGAAAAACTTCGGCGAGCGGTTTTGTAAATGCGGTTTTAAGAGGAGTTTTGCGAGGAGACAGGGAGATAAAATATCCCGAAGGCAGACTTGAATATTTAAGCGCCTACTACTCATGTCCGCTTTGGATATGCAAAATGTGGGACAAAATGTTTGAAGGCAAACTCGAAAACCTGCTTGCCTCCATGAACGAAAAACCGAAAACCTCTGTGAGAGTAAATACTCTGAAAATGACTGCCGAGGAGTTTATAAATCAGAGGGGCGGCGAGGTTTCAAAACTGCATAAGGATGTTGTTCTTCTGCAAAGCGGGTTTGATGTAAAAAATGACGAGTTGTTTTTAAACGGCTGCTTTTATCCGCAAGATGAGGCGTCCGCCATGGTGGCACAGCTGCTTGACCCGAAAAAGGGACAGACGGTAATGGATTTATGCGCCGCCCCGGGCGGAAAAACAACACATATCGCACAGATCATGGAAAACGAGGGCGAAATTTTTGCCTTTGATATATATGAACATAAGCTTGATTTAATAAATAAAACAGCCGAAAGACTTGGCGTGAGCATTATTCGTACCCTTTTCGGTGATGCTAAAGAGTTCAGGCAGGAGTTTTCCGAAAAGGCGGACAGAGTTTTGGTTGACGCACCCTGCTCGGGACTCGGAATATTAAGGCGTAAGCCCGAAATAAAATATACAAAAACCGAAAATGATATAATAGAGCTTGCCGAGTTGCAGAAAAAAACAATGAATAATGCGGCAAAATATGTAAAAAAAGGCGGAGTGCTCGTTTACAGTACCTGTACGATAAGCGACAGGGAAAATGACGGGGTGACAAAGGAGTTTTTAAGTAAAAACAAAGATTTTACACTTGCAAAAGAGCCTTTACAGCTGCTCCCTTGCGACAGCGGCACAGACGGGTTTTATATGGCGAAATTCATAAAACAGGGGTAGAAAATGATAAATTTAAAAGACCTCACATACGAGGAGCTTGAAAATTTCATAAAAGCGCAGGGCGAACCCTCATTTCGTGCAAAACAGATTTACCCATGGCTGTATAAGGGCGTGAAATCAATAGACGAAATGACAAATGTCCCAAAATCTCTTGCCGCGAAGCTGAAGGATAAAACTCTTGTCAGTGCGCCCCAAATCCGTGCGAAATATCTTTCAAAGGACGGAACGGTAAAATATGTGTGGGAGCTTTCTGACGGGGAGCTGATTGAAAGCGTTGTGATGGAATATAAGCATGGAAAAAGCATCTGCATTTCCACACAGGCGGGTTGCAATATGGGCTGCAAATTCTGTGCCTCGACAGTCGGAGGCAAAAGGCGGGACCTTTCCCCGGGCGAAATTATTGACCAGATTATTTTTGCTCAAATAGACCTCGGCATAAGAATTTCAAATGTGGTTATGATGGGCATAGGAGAACCGCTTGACAATTACGATAATGTGATTAAATTCTTGAAAAATGTGGGACACCCCGAGGGGCTTAATATAGGCTACCGTCATATTTCCCTTTCCACCTGCGGAATAGCGGATAAAATACTAAAACTTGCAGATGAGAAAATTCCCATAACGCTGTCCCTATCGCTTCACGCACCGACAGATGAGCTTAGGGAAAGTATAATGCCCGTAAATAAAAAGTACAAAATAGCTCAGTTGATGGATGCCTGTCGGAAATATGTGAATAAAACGGGCCGAAGGATAAGCTTTGAATATACGCTGATTCACGGGGTGAACGACTCGCCCGCTCACGCAAACAGGCTTGTCGACCTTATAAAAGGGATGCAATGCCACGTGAATTTGATTCCCGTTAATGAGGCGAGAGAAAATATGGTCAGAAGTAATAAAACGAGTGTTCAAAAATTTATGGATACACTTCTTGCAAGGGGAGTAAACACAACTGTTCGGCGTCAGCTGGGCAGCGATATAAAAGCCTCTTGCGGTCAGCTTGCAGCAAAGGAGAGTGATAGAAAATGATAGCCGGTGGATACACCTTAAACGGAACAAAGCACAATAAGAACCAGGACAATTTTTTGGTGAAAGAAAACGGTGAAATAAGCATATTTATGGTTGCTGACGGTATGGGCGGTCATGCCGCAGGGGATGTGGCGAGTGCGCTTGCTATTGATGTAATCGAAAACAAGCTCTCAAGCTTTGACGAGCAGGCTATTATTGATGCAATTTCCGAGGCAAACAGCCTTATAATGTCAAAGGCAAACACAAAAGAAGAGTATAAAGGTATGGGAACAACGCTTGCTATGTGCGTGGTAAACGGTAATGAGATTTTTATTGTGCATATCGGTGACAGCAGAGTTTACATAGATAAAGGTGACGGCGACGTATTTGTTACAAAAGACCATTCTTTTGTTCAGCAGATGGTTGACCGTGGAGAAATTTCCGATACCGAAGCTAAAAAGCACAAGATGAAAAACGTTATAACAAGGGCTTTGGGTGTGGAGGAAAACGCCAAGGTGGAAATTGAACTTACCGACCTGACGGAGGATACTGTTATTGTAATCTGTTCGGACGGGGTTTCAAATGTGATGGACGATGATGAAATATTAAGCATCGCAAAGAAATATGAACCAAAATTGGCGGCGGAAACCTTGTGTAAAAAAGCAAAAGAAAATGGCAGTACAGATGACATCACAGCAATAGTTATAATTAACAGAGGTGTAGAGAAATGATTGGAACAATACTTGGCGGAAGATATGAAATAATTGAAATAATCGGCAGCGGCGGAATGGCTATTGTATATAAAGCAAAGTGTAAACTTTTGAACAGATACGTTGCAGTTAAAATGCTTCGGGAGGAGCTTCAGGACGACAAGGATTTTGTTGAAAGATTCAAGGCGGAGGCCCGCTCTGCGGCAAGTCTTAATCACCCGAACATAGTGTCAGTATACGATGTAGGCGCATGTGACGGCAGGGATTATTTTGTCATGGAGTACATAGACGGAATAACCTTAAAGGAGATTATAGATACCAAATCCATAGGCTGGAAAACAGCCTGTTCGTACGGAATTCAGATTGCGGGCGCGATTGAACATGCGCATAGAAAAAATATTGTTCATAGAGATATAAAGCCCCATAATATAATGATTACAAAGGATAATGTCGTTAAAGTAACCGACTTTGGTATTGCGAGAGCGGTTACCAGCTCAACGATAGTAAGAGCGGGAAATGTTATAGGCTCGGTTCATTATTTCTCGCCCGAACAGGCGAGCGGCGGGGCAGTTGACTTTAAGTCGGATATTTATTCTATGGGCGTGGTTCTTTATGAAATGCTGACGGGCAAAGTGCCTTTTGATGCGGAAAATCCTGTTGCAATCGCAAAAATGCACGTGGATGACCAGCCACGGCCGCCAATGGAGCTTAACCCCGAAATACCCGAAGCGCTGAATGATATTGTTTTAAAGGCAATAGCAAAACAGCCTTCAAAAAGGTATCAGAAGTCGGAGAATTTTGCAAATGACCTTAAAATGGTTATTGCAGACCCGCAGAGCATTTCGGTTAAAGACGAGGACGCAACCCAGTTTGTGCCGGTGGTAACTCCTGCAGGGACAGGGTACAAAGAGGAGAAAAACGACAAAATTATCATAAAGGGTGCTGACGAGGAGGATACAGGAAGAAAAACTGCATCAAAAGCGGCATGGGTTGTTGCGACAGCGGTGTTTATTGTGTCAATTTTTGTCATAGTGGCAGCATTTAACCCCGCACTTTTCGGACTTGGCGAGAGAGTTGAAATTCCCGATCTTTTGGGAATGACAATGGAAGAAGCGGAAAAAATCTGCGAGGAAAAAGGCTTTGAACTTGAAAGTGAGACCGGCGACTACAGTGAAGAATATGATCAGGGAGAAATTATGGAACAGACCCCTGCGGCAGGACTGCACAAAAAGGTAGATAAAATTTCCGTGAAAATCAGCCGTGGTCTTTCAAAGATAACCTTGGAAAATTATGTCGGCCAGGACGTAAACAAGGTTAAAAATGCATTGGAAAAGCTTGGGATTGATGTTGTTATAGAGCAGGTGCAGAGCAGCGAATCGGACGTGATTGATACAGTTGTCAGACATTCACCCAGCGGCGGAAGTACAATCAAACCGGGCAGCTCGGTAACTTTGTATGTAAACACAGGTAAAGAGGATACCAAGGTTCCGTCAATTACGGGAATTTCGATTGAAAGAGCAAAGGTCGCGCTCAAGGCGGCAAGACTTGAAATCGGCGAAATAACCTATGTTGAGGACGAAAAAAATATAGGTCTTGTTATCGACCAGACAATACTTGAGGGAACAGTTGTTCAGACGGGTACTGCGGTTGACGTACGGGTAGGCAAGGCTCCCGAACAGAAAAATCCGCCCGAGGCGGCAACTCCCGTAAAACCCGATTCGAACGGTGACCAAAATTCAGGCGCAGTATCAAGATAACAGAGGAAAAGTATGAAAGGTATTATAACAAAAGGTATCGGCGGATTTTACTATGTTGAAACTAAAGAGGGAATGTATGAGTGTAAGGCGAGAGGGCTTTTCAGAAAACAAAAGCTGACGCCTCTTGCAGGGGACACCTGCAACATTTCCGCCATGCCCGATATGACGGGATACATTGAAGAAATCTTTGAAAGAAAAAATGCGTTTGTACGTCCGCCTATAGCAAATGTAGATCAGATGATTATTGTTTGTGCGGCGGCAGCACCTCAGCCACTTCCGATTTTGATTGACAAGCTGTCGGTGGTGGCATTAAAGGAAGGCGTTGAGCCGACTGTTGTTATAAATAAAATTGATTTAAAGACCGATAATACGGATGAAATTGCAAAGTCCTACCGGAAAGCAGGCTTTAAGGTTTACACGGTATCTGCCATTAAGGGCGAGGGTATCGACCTGATAAAAAACGATATGGCAGGCAAAATTTCGGTGTTTGCCGGCTGTTCGGGGGTAGGCAAATCAAGCATTTTAAACTGTCTTTTGCCCGACTTAAATCAAAAGACGGGCGATGTAAGCGAAAAAATAAAACGCGGCAAGCATACAACCCGCGAGGTAAGCCTAATTAAACTGCCTGAGGGTGGGTATATTGCCGATACGCCCGGGTTTTCCGAGCTTGAAATTGCCGAGATTACAGATGTGGAAAAGGAACAATTATTCGAATATTTTCCCGAGATAGAAAAATATTCGGGTGAGTGTAATTTCCGCGACTGCCGGCATATAAACGAACCGGGCTGCAATGTAAAAAAAGCTGTTGAGGAGGGGAATATTTCTCTCTCCCGCTATGAAAGCTATAAAGAGATATTTTCACAGTTAGGAGAAATCAATAAATGGGAAAAGAAATTAAAATAGCACCGTCCATTCTGGCGGCGGATATAGGTAACCTAAGGGGCGCCGTGGAGGCTGTTGAAAAAGCGGGCGCCGAAATGCTTCATATTGATATAATGGACGGGCATTTTGTACCGAACCTTTCCTTCGGACCGCATCTTGTAAGCGGACTTCGCCCCCATTCAAAGATGTTTTTTGATGTTCATCTGATGCTTGAAAATCCGATAGATTACATAGAACCTTTTGCAAAAGCAGGAGCAGATATGATTACTGTTCATGTTGAAGCAAAAAGTGATGTTAAAGAGTGTATCGAAAAAATCAGAGGTTTCGGAATCAAAGCAGGTATAGTTTTAAAACCGGACACCAGATCCGAGGACTGCTTTGAGCTTGCAAAACTGTCTGATATGTGCTGTTTAAGAGGGGTTTACCCCGAATTGGCCGGCCGGAAATTTTTGAAGAAGGTCTTCCGGACGTAAAG
>JBAYOS010000022.1:0-13365 GCA_041678125.1 Monoglobales bacterium | reverse complement strand
CTCGGAGATAAAATCTTCCTCTGCTGACACTCTTATCATGGGATGCACACATTATCCATTGATAAAACCCCTTATAAATGATATAATGGGTGAAGGTGTAACCCTTATTGACCCGGGGTATGAAACCGCCGGTTATCTGAAGGATTATCTGCAGGAACACGATATGCAGACAGACCGTTTATCCCCTGCGGAGTACAGCTTTTATGTAAGCGACAAGGTTGAAAACTTTGAGAATGTCGGCGGGATGTTCCTCGGCCGTGAGCTTAAAGGTCATGTGCACACCGTAGATATTGAAAAATATTACGAATGAGGCTTTTATGAAAAAAGAAGCGAATATTTTATTAGAAACAGAAAGCATTCCCAAAAACGAACCACCGCGACACATTTCAACCAGTGCAAAAGGAACTGTGTTTTATAAGGGTGGGCTTTTATACATATTATATAAGGAAAACCCCGATGAGTTCGGCAAAACCCAAACAACAATAAAAATAAAAGGCGACCGTCTGGAGCTTATCCGAACAGGAAGTATAAATTCCAGACTTGTCTTTTGCACAGAATCACCATACGAGGGGAGTTATGACACTCCCTATGGAAGTCTGCCACTCAAAATCAAGGTGGAAAGCCTTGAAATTGATGCAGACGAAACTTCCGGCAGCATTTTTATGAGATATAAGCTTGACCTTGCCGGCGATAAAACAGATAATAATTTTTCACTTAAATATAAATCAGGCAGCTGAAAGGAAATGCACACGATGAACAACATGATTTCAGAAATAACAAAACAGATAAAAACCACCGTTTCAGATGCGATAGCGGGCTTTTTGAATGACAAGGGCATAGAAACCGAATGTCCCGATTTCGTGGTTGAAAAACCGCGTGAAAAGGCTCACGGTGACTTTGCGGTAAACGCCGCAATGATGCTTGCCCGCCCTGCTAAAATGGCTCCTGCCGCTATCGCAGGCGAGCTTTGCAGCCGTATGAATTTTGACGGAACATACATTGAAAAGGCTGAAACCGCAGGTCCCGGTTTTATTAATTTTACTTTGAAAAAGGACTACCTTTTTGATGCTATAAGGCTTGCAGAGGAAATGGGCGGCGATTACGGCAAGCAAAACATCGGTAACGGTAAAAAGGTTATGGTTGAGTTTGTAAGCGCAAATCCGACAGGGCCTATGCACATGGGAAACGCAAGGGGGGGCGCACTGGGCGACAGCCTTGCCTCAGTTTTAAGCCTTTGCGGTTATGATGTTACAAGAGAATTTTATCTCAATGACGCAGGCGCACAGATTGACAAGCTGAAAAAATCTCTTGAAGCACGCTATCTCCAGCTTATGCTGGGCGAAGACGCTGTGGAATTCCCCGAAGATGGATACCACGGCAGTGATATTATCACTCACATGAAAAACTTTATTGCAGAGCACCCCGAAAGCTATGTTGACGTTCCGTCCGAGGAGCGCCGCGAGGTTTTCGCCGAATATGCTTTAAAGAAAAACATTGAAGGTCTTAAGACCGGTCTTGAAAACTACGGCATAAAATATGACGTCTGGTTTAAGGAAACCTCACTTTACGAAAACGGCGATGTTGACGAAACAATCGAGCTTTTGAAAAAGAGCGGCAAAACATATGAAAAAGACGGCGCACTCTGGCTCAAATCCACCGATTTCGGTCTGGACAAGGACGATGTGTTGGTCCGCGAAAACGGGTTCCCGACTTATTTTGCAGTGGATATTGCATATCACAGAAATAAATTCCTCGTCAGAGGTTTTGATAAGGTAATAAACATCTGGGGCGCTGACCATCACGGTCACGTTGCCCGTATGAAAGCCGCTATGGAGGCTATCGGCGTAGCGCCGGACAAGCTTGATGTTATTTTAATGCAGCTTGTTCGTCTTGTAAAAGAGGGCAAGCCTGTTAAAATGTCCAAACGAACAGGCGAAATGATAACTCTGTCAGACCTTATTGAAGACATCGGACTTGATGCAACAAGATTTTTCTTTAATCTCCGCGCGGCAGACAGTCACTTTGATTTTGATTTGGACCTTGCGGCAGAGCAGTCAAGCGACAACCCTGTTTTCTACGTTCAGTATGCGCACGCAAGGATTTGCAGCATACTCCGCAGACTCGGCGAGGAGGGTATAACTCCTCTCCCATGCAACAGTATAAATCTATCTCTGCTTACCGCAGACGAAGAAATAAATCTTATGGAGGTTCTTGCAAGTTATCCGGAAGAAATCCGCCTTGCGGCAGAGCATTTTGACCCGACAGGCCTCACACGTTATACCTGCGAGCTTGCATCAGCCTTCCATTCCTTCTATAATGCATGCCACGTCCGCATTGACGATAAAGAGTTAATGCAGGCAAGACTTAAACTCACTCTGACAGTGAAAAATACACTTTCACTTGCACTGTCGGTACTTGGTGTTTCCGCACCCGAAAAAATGTAACAAAAGGCGGTGGATTCCATTAAACGCTTTGGAATTCTGTTTATTATACTTTTAATATTTTCACTTTCCGCAAAGGCAGAGGACATAATACTTGAGCCGTCAGGTAATGCCGAGGACATAATAGCGCTCACCTCCTTTGCGGACTACGATAAACTGCTGAACCCCGCTCAGGCGGAAAACTTTGTCGCACTCGGGCTTATGTACCAATCTACAAGCGGCTTTTTCCTTCCGAACGATACGCTGTCAAATGCACTTGCCCTCCGCCTTGTTTTGCGCACCATAGGCAAGGAGGCCGAGGCTGACGCTCTTGCGTATAATGCTGATGAAAGAAAGCTTGCGGGGCTTAAGGAATATGACGATATGTCATGGGCGGACGGTTATTATATTTACGCATTGAAAAACGGCATTATAAACAGGGCAGACCTTGACGATGCATATAACAACCCCGATTCTCCGCTTGCAAGGGACAGGAGCGTTTCCGCTCAAAACCTTATAAAATGGATGACAATCGCACACAAGGTTATTCTTGTAAACTCATCACTTCCTACCAATGCATATTTAGACAATGCATATAAACCCTATTATGCCTCTCTTTATAAATACGGATTTTTCACGGCGGCGGATGTTGAATATTTCGCACCCTACCGATATATCACCCGAGATGACGTTGCACTTTTACTTGAGAAGTTTGAAACCTACATTCTGTCCACGCTGAAAATTCGTTCTGCGATTGGCAAGGTAACGGGAATAGGCATAAAGTTTTCGGATGAAAACTATGTCCGCTCGATAAACTGCTTTGCCTCGGGGCAGGATTTCACCATTATTTCCAAAGGTAAGAATATTGCCTCTCCAACAGCAGGTATATCAGGTGAAACTGTTGTTTTGGGCAAAGGGCAGCCTGATATTTCGGGCGTGCTTCGAAACGGGGATAAGGTGAAAATTTATTATAAAGACAACGAGGTTTTGTTCATAAGGGTTATGGATTATGAAGAAAAGGAAGAATATAGGCCTTCCCCCAGAAACTTCAGCGGAAAGCTTTATCTCTATGACTATACCACAAGAAAGATAACGCTCAAATCAGATGACAATAAATTTGTGACCTTTTATGCATCGGAGAACATGCGCTCCTACCATAAAACTTCGGAAATTGATGCATCCGACCTGTTACTTGATTCTGTGTGCAACATATATTTGGATGCTCCCATCCGCGGTGGCCTTTTGAGAGTTTATTCCATAATAACAAATTAATTTAAAAAGGCGTGAATGAAATGAAAAAACTTCTATCTGTTGTTTTATGTATCCTTCTTTTAACCTCATACACTTTTGCAGCGGAGGAAAATGCTCCGAGTATGCTCGCAGGCATTTCTCCCAAATATGCAAACAACGTTAAAGCATACATAGAAAACTACTATAAGCACGGCGTTGACGGCGAGGAGATTTATAAAAGAGCGCTCGAAAAAGTGCTTGACGAAAATCCCGATATGCTGGAAGCTGCCCTTAAAGGTATGCTGGAGGGGCTTGACCATTATTCAACATATATGCCGGCTGAGGAATATAAATCATGGATGGAAAGCTTAAGCGGCACATTTGTCGGTATCGGTGTAACCATCGAACAGCGCGGAGATTATATAGTTGTTGTTTCTCCAATAAGCGGTTCGGGTGCCGACATTGCAGGTGTTCAGGCGGGAGATAAAATTGTCAGCGTAAACGGTGAGAGTGTTGTTGGCAAACCCATAGAAACTGTCCGCAGTCTTATTGTCGGCGACATCGGCACAACAGTTGATGTTGGTATTCTGCGCGGCAATGAGTTAATCACCTTCACGATTACAAGAGCACCTGTTGAACAGACAACTGTTTCTCATTCTGTAACTGACGAAGGGCTTGGATATATTGCCATTTCAAGCTTTGCCGAAACCACGCCGAGGGATGTTAAAGCGGCACTAAATGATTTTGACGAAAAAAATATTAAGAAGCTTATAATTGACGTAAGGAACAATCCGGGAGGTGAGCTTAACTCACTTCTTGACACTCTCAGACTTTTCATGCCCAAGGGTGATATTCTTTACATTAATTATAAAAATGAAGCAAGCAACATAGTATATAAAAACGACAAAGATAATTCGGGCAAATATAAAATTGTAATTCTCGCAAATGAAAACAGCGCCAGCGCGGCTGAGGCTTTTGCCGCTTCAATGAAAGATGCAGGGACCGCAACCATAGTTGGACGGACCACCTTCGGCAAAGGCAGTATGCAGGTTATTCAGCGGGTTATAACGGGTGGTGCGATTAAACTGACCGTCGCTCTTTACCAGTCGGCAGGCGGGTCTTTTGTTGACGGTGTCGGTGTAACCCCCCATTATCACATTTCTAATGTAACCCGCAAATTAAATGACAACCCTACATTGCCGCAAATGCAGTTTTCGCTTGTGATTGACGAAAATTCCTCTCCCGAGGCAATCAAGGCTGTGGAGCTGAGATTAAAGCTTTTGTCAATATCTCCGGGAGCAGTTGACGGCGTGTTTGACGCGGATACCGTTGAAGCAGTGAAAAAATTCCAATCCTCAAAAGGGCTTGAGCCGACAGGCATTTTAGACGTTATGACCCAGTCTGAGCTTTATAACGCAACACGCGACATTGATACAAAGATTGACCGTCAGTATATAAAGGCAGTGGAAATTCTAACTGATTGACAACTTAATATATTTGTGATAAAATAAAAGTGTGAAAAAATATAATTACGGAGGTATTGACTATGAAATTAATTATGGCTATTGTAAGTTCTGATGACTCAAGTGAGCTCATTTCGGTTTTGACAAAAAGCGGTTTTTCTGTGACAAAGCTTGCTACAACAGGCGGTTTCCTCCGTTCGGGGAATACAACGGTAATTATCGGTGTGGAAGAAGATAAGGTTGAAGATGTATTTTCAATTATTAAATCCACATGCAGTACCCGTAAACAAATCACAACAAACCAGGCTCCTTTTGGAGGTGTAATGCCCTACCCCATTGAAATTGAAGTGGGCGGTGCGGCTGTATTTGTCCTGGATGTGGATAAATTCATTAAACTTTAATTAATGAAACAGGGATTAAATAACATAACCGGCCAAAACTCTATTAAAGATCTTTTGCTTAAAAGCATAAACTCCGGCTGGGTATCTCACGCATACATTTTTGAAGGAGAGTCTGGCATGGGCAAGAAAACTCTTGCCTATGCCTTCGCTTGTCAACTTATCTGCAAGGAGAAATCAGCTTGCGGCTCATGCTATGAATGCCGCCTTGCACTGTCGGGGAATCATCCTGATATTATTACCGTTATTCCCGACGAGGACAAGCAGTCCATCTCTGTTGACAACATACGCGCACTATACGAAAGGGTTATGATAAAACCTTACTCTGCCGATAAAAAGGTCATAGTAATACCTGACGCTGAAAAGATGGTTCCCCAGGCACAAAATGCCCTTTTAAAAATGCTTGAAGAACCTCCGTCTTATATAGTTTTTCTTCTATTGACAAAAAACAGCAACTATTTTCTCGAAACAGTGCTGTCCCGCTGCATTAAGCTTACGCTTATGCCATATAATGACGAAGAAATTCGCGAAGCCTTGAAAGAACAGGGTTACATCAACGTTCCGGACGCAGTTATTTCCTGTTCGGAGGGAAATATTGGAAGGGCACTGTCGCTTATGACGGGCGGCAGGTTCCTTGAACTCAGAAAAGAGCTTGCCTCAATGTTTGACCTGTTTTTTGACAGCAAGCCGAAAATCTATGATATAATTTCTTTTCTTGAACAAAACAAAGAGTTAGCCGGAGATATTTTTGAAATCTATTTAAGCTTTGCACGTGAGCTTATCATGTGCCATCTGTGCGCAGATGAAACTTCGCGCAGCGACGACTTTAACGCTGCCGAGTATATAAGCCGAACATCTTTAAAAGGATGTATGGCATTTTCAGACAAAGTTATTGAAACGAAAAAGATGCTGCTTTCAAATGTAAATTTCTCACTTCTTGTAAATTCATTTGTGCTAAGCAGCCGGGAGGTACTAGGTTGGTAGAAATAGTTGGAGTCAGATTTAAAAAAGTATATAAAATATATTACTTTTCGCCCGAGGGGCAGGAATTCTTCTGCGGCGAGCATGTGATAGTCGAAACCGCTCGCGGTGTTGAGTTCGGTACGGTTGCGATTGCAAACAAAAAGGTACCGGAGGAGTCTATCACCTCACCGCTTAAACCCGTTATAAGAAAAGCAACTGCCGAGGATGAAAAGGCTTATATAAAAAATGCGGAAAAAAGCCGTGAAGCATTTAAAATTGCTCTTGAGAAAATTGCAAAACACGGTCTTAACATGAAGCTTGTTGATGTTGAATATACATTTGACTGCGGCAAGGCACTCTTTTATTTTACCGCAGACGGACGCGTGGATTTCCGCGAGCTTGTAAAAGACCTTGCAACAGTGTTCCACACAAGAATCGAACTCAGGCAGATAGGTGTGCGGGACGAGGCTAAATTGCTTGGCGGTCTCGGCGCGTGCGGCAGAAATTTATGTTGCAACAGTTTTCTTGAAGAATTCATTCCCGTGTCAATAAAAATGGCAAAGGAACAGAGTCTTTCACTTAACCCCACAAAGATTTCGGGTGCCTGCGGCAGACTTATGTGTTGTCTGAAATATGAGCAGGACACCTATGAAGAGCTTAATACAGGTATGCCGGGGACAGGCTCCCTTATCCGCACTCCCGATGGGGACGCAACCGTCATTGGAATTGAAACGTTGAAACGGTCTGTGACTGTCAAATTCCTCGACCCTCCTGCAATAAAATCCTATCCGTTGGATGACATAAAGATACTGAAAAGAATATCAAACAAGGCGGACGAAATTGCTATCGAAGAGCTTAAAGAGCTTGAGTCCGACTGATAAATAAAAAAATGCTTGCATTTATATAAATAATCTGTTATAATATGCTAAGCGAAAGAGAGGTGTATATTAAATGGCATATATTATCAATGACAGTTGCATTAACTGTGGAGCATGCGAAGGCGAATGTCCCGTATCTTGCATTTCTGCGGGCGACGACAAATATGTTATCAATGCGGACGAGTGTATCGATTGCGGTTCTTGCGCAAGTGTTTGTCCTGTAGACGCTCCTGAAGCTAACTAATTTTACTTAAAAATCAGAAATCCGGGAATCTGTTAAGGATTGCCCGGCTTTTTGTATTCTTGACACTTTTACTCCGTTATGCTATACTATATTTGAATTATTACTATATATAAAGGACTGTTTTCAATGAAAATATTATTTTTTGCAGGCGGCTTTTTGCCCGCACAGAAATATGGCGGTCCCGTAACAAGTCTTGTAAACTTTGTATATAATCATGGCGACAAATATGATATAGACATTGTCTGCTCCGACCATGACCTTGGCGACACCTCCCCGTTGCCCGGAATAACTCCCGGTTTTAATCTGGTGGGAAAAGCCCAGGTTTTATATATCTCCGAAAAAGAAAAAAACTATAAAAATTTTGTTTCAATTATAAAGAGCCGCAAACCGGATATTCTTTATCTTTCGAGTATTTTCAGCGCTAAAATGAATGTTCCCCTTCTTATAATCGCAAAAAAATATAATATTAAAGTAGTTTATGCCCCCCGCGGCGAACTGCTTGACAATGTGCTCAAACTTAAATGGTTTAAGAAGCACGTGTTTTTATTTGTAATGCGGCTTAGCGGACTTTATAAAGGGATATTTTTTCACGCTACAAGCGAAGTTGAAAGAAAAGCCACCATCCAAAGACTTAAAGTTCCTGAGGATAAAGTGTTTCTGACAAGTGAACTCCCTTCCCCGTCTGTTCCGAAAGATTTATTACAAAAACAGCCGGGCATACTTCGCATTGCTTCAATATCAAGAATACACAGGTCGAAAAACCTTATTACATCAATAAAAAGCGTACTTAAGCTTTCGGGTGATATTATCTTTGATATTTACGGGAACATCGAACATCCAGACTATTGGGCGGAGTGCGAAAAACTTATTAAAACTGCCCCCAAAAATATCAAGATAAAATATTGCGGCACTGTTAAAATAGGCCAAGCGCAGTCGGTCTTTTCAAAATATGATTGCTTTTTATTTCCCACCACAAGTGAGAATTATTCTCACTCAATCGCAGAGGCAATACTTGCAGGTGCAATTCCCGTCATAAGTCGCGGAACAACCCCTTGGGACGACGTAGAATCCCACGGCGGATTTACCGCTGCTGTCTTTGACGTTGACGGATTTGCCGAAATTCTGCAGATGCTTTGTGATATGGACAGTGAAAAATACGCGGAGCTTTCTCAGAAGCTGAGCCATTACAGGGAAAGTAAGTTTGATATAAAATCACTTATCACGCAGTATGACAAAATGTTTGACCGTGTAATAAATAATGACGAGGATTAATTTTATGAAAATTCTCTATTTCGGCACCTTTTGCGACTATGATAAATACAAAGAAATCTTAGATAATTCCAGAGTAAAACCCTCAGCCGCTCCCTTTGTATTTGAAGGCGAACTCATTAGCGGATTTGCAAAAAACAAAGCGGATGTTGAAGTTTTTTCTTTCCCGTCAATAGCTGCTTTCCCCAAAAGCAGCACCTTGTTTATAAAAAGTCATAATACCGTGCTGAATCAAGGCTATAACTCCACATGGATTCCCGCGATAAATATTTCGGGTATAAAGCAGTTTTGCCAAAGGTTTTTCAGCCGAAAAATGCTGAACAAATGGCTCAAAGACAATTCCGCAGAGGAAAAGGCGGTGCTGATATATTCCATTTATCAGCCGATCGCCAAAAGCATAGTTTCAATCTGCAAAAAGCAAAATATCCCCTGCTTTGCGATTGTACCCGACCTTCCGGGCGATATGTACTCAAACTCAAAAATTTCCCCGATTAAAAAGTTTTTCACCGGATTCTATTTAAGGGCGGCTGAAAAAATCCAGAGTGGATTTGACGGTTATATTTATCTGACCGAATATATGAAGGATATTATAAACAATGATGCCCCATATACTGTCGTTGAAGGCATTTCGGGAGATTTTGACTTTGATTCCGCCGAAAAAGAGGACAGCTTTATTATAATGTACGCAGGTGCGTTAAGTGAAAAAATGGGAGTAAAAACCCTGCTCAAATCCTTCTCCCGATTAAAAAGCGATAATGTCCGCCTATGGCTTTTCGGCGGCGGCGACTGCGAGACCGATATTAAGATCGCCTCGGATAAAGACAGCAGAATTGATTTTTTCGGGTTTATGGACCGCGCGGAAATCCTGCGCCGTGAAAGTCGCGCATCACTGCTCGTGAACCTCAGAGACCCGTCAGAGGAATACACTAAGTACTCATTTCCTTCAAAAACGCTTGAATATATGATGTCGGGCACTCCGCTTTTAACAACCAAGCTTCGCGGAATCCCTTCCGAATATTTTAACTACTGTTTTACACTCGAAGACGGCAGTGTAGATTCTGTTACTAAAAAGCTTAAAGAAATCATTTCTTTGCCTGCGGAAGAACTGTCTACGTTAGGTCAGCGGGCGAAGGAATTTGTGAAAGAAAATAAAAATGCATTGACTCAAAGCAAAAAAATACTTGGGTTTATCAGTGATACTGTAAAGGAGCGCTTCCAATGAGTATAAAGGTTGACTATTCAGATGTAAAATTCAAAGAGGACGGCAGACTTAAACTGCTTATTATTGTGGGAACCCGTCCCGAAATTATCCGTCTTTCTGCGACAATAAGCAAATGCCGCGAGTATTTTGACTGTCTATTGGCGCATACGGGACAGAACTATGACTATACCCTAAACGGCGTGTTTTTCCGCGACCTGAAGCTCCGCGACCCTGATGTTTATATGGATGCTGTGGGCGATGATTTGGGCGAAACGGTGGGTAATATCATAAACTGCTCATACAAGCTTATGACGGCAGTAAATCCCGATGCCCTTTTGATTTTGGGCGACACAAACTCCTGCCTTTCGGCTATCTCGGCAAAAAGACTGCATATACCCATTTTCCACATGGAAGCGGGCAACAGGTGTAAGGACGAATGTCTGCCCGAGGAAACAAACCGCCGAATTGTCGATATAATTTCAGATGTCAACCTTGCTTATTCCGAGCACGCAAGAAGATACCTTGCGGAATGCGGTCTGCCAAAGGAACGCACCTATGTAACAGGCTCTCCTATGGCAGAGGTTCTCCGTAAAAATTTGGATGAAATAAAATCATCTGACATTTTAAAAACCTTAGGGTTGAAAAAGAAAAAATACATACTTCTCTCCGCTCACCGCGAGGAGAACATTGATACAGAAAAGAATTTCCTGTCCCTCTTTAACGCAATAAATAAAATTGCCGAAAAGTACGACATGCCGATACTTTATTCCTGCCATCCCCGTTCAAAGAAAAGGCTTGAGGACAGCGGATTTGAGCTCGACAGTCGCGTTATTCAGCATGAACCGTTAGGATTCCACGATTACAACAATCTGCAGATGAACGCCTTTGCGGTCATATCGGACAGCGGCACTCTGCCCGAGGAAAGCTCCTTTTTCACATCGGTGGGCAATCCCTTCCCCGCCGTGTGCATAAGAACAAGCACCGAGCGCCCCGAAGCGCTTGATAAAGCGTGTTTCATACTGGCAGGCATTGACGAAAAATCCCTTGTTCAAGCGGTAGATACCGCAATCAAAATGAACGACCTTGCAGATAACGGAATCCCCGTTCCCGATTATGTTGAGGAAAACGTCTCCACCAAGGTTGTAAAAATCATTCAATCCTACACAGGTGTAGTAGATAAAATGGTTTGGCGAAAATATTAAAAAATCACCCGATAGCAAAGCTATCGGGTTTTCTTTATTGTTTGGCAGCCGACAAAATATTAATTATTTCCTATCCTCCGACATAAAAATATATAAAAACAAATTTTTGGAGGATTTATGGTTATTCATGTTGTATCACCGGGCGAAACCCCCGTTTCAATCGCGGCACAGTACGGTGTAATCCCCACCCGAATGATGCGCGACAACGGATACTCCCCCGACACTGCCCTTGTAGTCGGTCAGTCGCTCGTTATTTTATTTCCCGATGTTACACATATCGTACAGCCGGGAGAAACTATTACCTCTATCTCAAATCAGTACGGGCTGAGTACAAACGAGCTTTTCCGCAACAACTACGAGCTTGGCGGCAGAGCGGCGCTTTATCCCGGTCAATACCTTGTTATAAGCTATCGGGGTGAGAAGCTCGGCCCTGCATATGTTTCGGCTTATTCTTACCCTTTTATCACGGACTTTGTTTTGCGTTCTTCCATTCCGTACCTGACCTACCTTATCCCCTTTACATACGGGATTAGCGAGCAGAGCGGGCTTGTATATTTAAACGATTTTCGGCTTATAAACATTGCAAACGAATATAGTGTGGCACCTGTAATGCACCTCTCGACACTTACCGAGCAGGACGTTTTCAGCACCGAACGGGCGGCGAGGCTGCTATCTTCAGATACCGCAATAAATGCAGTGTCTCAGGCAATATTAAATAATATCAAGACCAAGGGCTATAAAGGTCTTGATATTGATTTTGAATATTTAGGTGCGGCGCAGGCAGAAAACTATGTTAAGTTTGTGCAGACTGTAACAAACACTTTAAATGCCGAGGGCTATCCCGTATGGGTTGCCCTCGCGCCGAAAATCTCCGATACCCAGCCCGGACTTTTGTATGAGGGGCACGACTATGCAGGTCTTGCCAATGCCGCAAACTATGTATTTATTATGACTTACGAATGGGGATACAAATATAGCTCCCCCCAGGCGGTTGCACCGATAAATTCAGTCAGGCGGGTGCTTGATTATGCGGTAACAAGAATTCCGCCCGAAAAAATATTCTTCGGTGTGCCCACTTACGGTTACGACTGGCCCCTGCCTTATATAAAAGGGGAAACCTCCGCAACCTCAATTTCAAGCGTGCGGGCAGTAGACCTTGCCCGCGAATATGGCGCTGAGATAAAGTTCGACGAGGCCACACAGACACCGTTTTTCAATTACACCGATTATTTTGGAATAGCCCACGAGGTCTGGTTTGAAGATGCACGAAGCATAAACGTCAAACTCCGGCTTAAAAACGAATATGGGTTCCGCGGCATCGGTTATTGGGATTTGCTCAGACCGTTTCCTCAAAATTGGGCAGTCTTAAACTCCCTTTATAATGTAGCTTTGGTGTAGGAGTCAATTTCCACACCCTTAAAATAATATTTGATAATTTCCTCAAAGGTAAATCCCTGTTCACTCATATAGCGGGCGCCCCACTGGCTCATTCCTACTCCGTGCCCGTACCCTCTGCCGCTGATTATGTACTTGTCTTTGCCGCTTTCGATGGTTCGAGTGTCAATTCCTTCCGCGGTTAAAACATAATATTTACCGGAAACTTTGGTTTGACCGTTTGCTCCGAGCGCATAAACTGATGAGCTTTTCGGGGCAGTTATGGTATAAAGCTGACTTTTTAGGCCTAAGAATGTTCTTGCATAGCTTTTTGTATAGCTTTTTGTGCCGTTTGTCCCTGTAATTTTCACCTCAAGAACTCTTCCCGACTCGGAGGTTGAAACTACCTCCATATTTAAAATATCTCCGATATCAACACCGTTTCCGGCAAGCACCGCCTTTATCTCCTCCGCCGAAAGCTCAACAGTCCAGACAGCGCCCTTTATCTCATCGGTCTTTTCATACTCGTCCTTAAAAGTCTTTAAATAATCTTCTTTTCCGCCCCACACATTTTCAGCCGCTTCGACATATCCGCCATTAGACGAAGAAAAGAGTGTGTTTACAAGCCTGCCTTTATATAAAGCGACAAGGCCTTTGGTTTCGGCAACCGCCCTGTCGGTCGACTCTGTTTCCGAGCTTATGCCCCCGTAAACCTGACAGTTG
>JBAYOS010000021.1:0-13583 GCA_041678125.1 Monoglobales bacterium | reverse complement strand
TGCCACACGATGATTGAACCCTTTATTCGTCATGGTTTAAAAGTTGATTTTTACCCTGTGGTGTTTGAAAACAAAAGCTTACATATCCGCACTATTAATATAAAGCATGATGTAACACTTGTATTGGACTATTTTGGTTTTAACGGTTATGCGCCGCTTAATATTTCTGATACAATCGTGATTCGTGATTTGACGCATTCCTTGCTTTCGGAAAACCTGCAGCAGCAAAAGTCCGATTACTGCTTTGCAAGTTTCAGAAAGTGGGGTGCAGTCGCAGGGGCGGCTGTCGCCTGCAAATCGGAAAGAAAGTTTCGTGTCGGAGCTTGTCTACCTGCAACAAACGAAAAGTATATAAGCTTGCGCAAACGCGCTTATGCACTTAAATCATCATACATAAACGGTGAAATAACAGACAAGCACTTTCTTGAGTTATTTAACAGGGCGGAAGAACTGCTTGAAAAAGATTACGCAGATTATCCGGCAGACAATGAGTCAATTATTACCGCTGCCACTTTAATGAACCATTCAAAAACACGTCGGGAAAATGCCGCCGTGTTATTAAATAATTTGTCCGAATCAAGGATTGTAACGCCTTTGTTCCCGAAAATGAGGCAAGGGGATGTTCCTCTGTTCGTTCCCGTATTAGTAAACGGCGGGCGGCGCGATGCCTTGAAAAAATATTTGATTGAAAACGGCGTATATTGCCCGACGCATTGGCCTCTGTCCGATTTGCACAATATCCCGTCGGACGCAAAAGGGTTATATGAACAGGAATTGTCATTGATATGCGACCAGAGATATACGGCCGACGATATGAAAAGAATTGTTTCTCTTATTACTGAATTTGAAAACCGTGAATGAAAGGTTGTTAAAAGCAAATGGCTGTTGAGACGTTGGATTTTTTCTTTAATCACGAATATGCAAAGCTTTATGAGAATATTGACGGTGCAAGCGATACCTTTTTCCTTGAATGTGAGCACGGAAAAATTCAGCACACGTTTATACTTCGGGAAATTAAATGGAGTTTGGGAGGCAAAACATATTATGATATTGTAACTCCGTATGGCTACGGCGGCCCGATTATTCTTGAATGCACGGATATTTTAAAGCTTATGGAAGCTTACCGCAAGGCATTTGCAGAATATTGCTCAGAGCATAATATAATTTGCGAATTTATTCGTTTTCATTTATTTGATAATGTCGATTTCAGAGAAAATTATTACGGCGAAACCCAAAGAATGCTTGACAATGTGGTTGTCAACACAACCGGTGCTTACGATGATATTTGGATGAGATATGAGCATAAGGTGCGAAAAAATGTAAAAAAAGCTCAGAGTAATGGTCTTGAAATGATTGTAGAAAACGACCTCTCCCGCCTTGATGACTTTCTACGCATTTATTATGGGACAATGGAACGGAATAATGCAAAGCAATACTATTACTTCAAACGCGGGTATTTCGAGGACATAGCCCGCCGAATTCCTCAGAATTTCATGTACTTTCACGTGATAAAGGATGATTCGGTTATATCTACCGAGCTTGTGTTATTCTCGGATAAATACGCCTATTCCTTTCTCGGAGGAACGGTCGAGAGCGCTTACTCGGTGCGTCCCAACGATTTTTTGAAGGACGCAATAATTAAGTGGTGCAATGAAACGGGACGGGAAATATTCGTGCTTGGCGGAGGTTACCGCAAGGATGACGGAATATATAAGTATAAGCGCAGCTTCACAGACTCTCCCGATGTTCCGTTTTATATAGGGAAATCAATATTTGACCGGAAAATTTACGATGAAATGGTCAGCTTAAGAGCTGCCGAAGACAAGGATTTTGACCGTGAATCGGCATATTTCCCGCTTTACAGAGCATAAAGCCTCAAATGTTTTCTCAAAAATCAAAATGCTGACAGAATATCTGTTGATGAGGAGGTTTTAATATTGATTGTAACATTCAGAAAAATATTGATGAGCCTCACACTCTTGTCAAGGAAGCGATTGGTATCAGATTATGAGAATTAACGAAATGGTTTGCCGCGAGGATTTCTACACTATACTCAGCGACACCGTAAATCAGTATTTCAGCTTGGTATGTGGCAGTGATGCCTCATTTTCATATAACTCTTTTGTCGGAAGTGAAAAGCTGATTATCAACGAAAAATTCGGTTTTGTTGCACCCTTTCCTTCCCCGCGCGGACTTCTGACATTTCTCAATAATGAATATAATATCCGTGGCGGATTGCTGAAATACGTAATCGGCCATACTGCCGCTATGGGCGTCTGGGCTCTGCCGTTCGTCGGTATGACAAAATTCTGCTACATTAACAAAGGAATATTGGGGAAAAATGCATTTATTTACCCGCAAAACCGTTCTATCCGTTTCTTTGATTATGATTCCGGAAATGTCGATTGTATTATAAAATCGGGGTTTTCCAATAAATACTTTAAAAATCAGCTTGATTTCAGGCTTAAATATTCATATGATTTTATGATTCCGCTATCGGAATACGGCGACAGATGGTTCCGTGAACCTATTTTATCCGGTCATCCTCTCGCACGCACCAGAGATAATAAATTGTATCAAAAGGGTATGCAGGATGCTATGGACGGGATCCGTCTTCTTGCCAACGACACCCGCTCTTATGTGAATGCCGACGAGTATGCCGCGCGTTTACTTACACATATTGAAGAAAATATTTCAGCCGCAATAAAGCAAAAGAAAATCAAATATGGGAAAGAGCTCATCAGAGCCGCCAAAATTGCCGCTGAAGCGGTATCTCGAGGGAAAACCGTTCCGCTTTGCATGGGACACGGGGATTTTCAAGGCGGAAATATCTGGGTGGATTCATCAGGGAAAACTTACATTTATGATTGGGAAACTGCGGGTGTGCGCAGTATATGGTATGACAGCTCCGTTTTGAACTACTCCCTTCGCCGTGCATACGGGTGGCAACAGCTTTTGGAATGTCCCGATCCGGCGCTTATGCTGCTCTGCGAGGATGGTAAGGACAGAGAGCCTTTTTCTGTTATGAAAAATACTGTGCTGCTTGAGGATATTATCTATTACCTTGATGATATGCTTGAACTGCCGGAAGATTGGGGAGCGCAGATATTCGATGTATTTGCGAAAAGTATGATAAATTTACTTGGCATAGCAGAAGAGGGGTGAGGAAAATATGGAACCAATAAACAGATTTTTTGTTTTGATGATTTGCGGCGACCGCATTTTGGGAGAGGAAAAATCCTTTGTGAAAAAGGTCTATTCCGAAATGGGGCGAGATGAAATATATAAGCATGTATCAAAGAAAAAAATCCTCCCGTTTGCAGCAAAAACGCTTTCGGCGCTTGGATGCGACAGCGACTATTGGAACGATATTTTCCAACAATTTGCTGACAGAAATAATGCCCTGCTTGCCTTTTTGGACGAAGCATACGCGGCACTGGAAGCAAACGGCGTAAAAAAAATGTTTGTTTCCGAAAATTTCGGTGCACTTTTGTCAAGCAACAGTGATATAGGGCTTTTCTCCTCGGGGGACG
This sequence comes from Monoglobales bacterium, assembly GCA_041678125.1. Taxonomy (GTDB): domain Bacteria; phylum Bacillota; class Clostridia; order RUG12999; family RUG12999; genus RGIG7450. Next base: position 10,050 of record JBAYOS010000021.1, on the reverse strand, counting down.
TTGATAACTATGCCGATTACAGTGAAAAAGAAAAAATATATGCTGCAATGAAGTCTATCGGCTGTGAAATCAAGGAAAGATATGCCTTGAAAAATCACATAGCGTCGGAATTTTTCCCGAGTGCGTCACGAGGATTGCCGGAAGGCTTTTATTTCAGCGTTGACTTTTACCCGTTGGCAAGGCTGAAGCTTCCGTGTTTCATCAAAGCCGATAATTTTATTGATTGGGACAGGTTACATAACTACGGTGAAACCAAGATTAAGCTCGCTCCGCCCGAAGCGCTGATGTATATCTGTTTGATGCATATATCACTTCACAGCTTTTGCCGCGCTCCCGATACCCGTCTTTATATTGATATATATAATATGGCAAAGCTTAATTTAGATTTTGAGTCTATTGCCGGATGGTGTGCCGCCGACAATACAAGAGTTCGTGCCGCGGTGTCCGCCTCTGTTTCCAACATGCTTGTCAAAACAGATATTCCGGCGATTATTTCTGATGCCGGCAGGCGCTCACAAAGACTGGTGAAATCGGTTTATGACAGCAAACAAAAGTGTTTGAGAGCGGAGCCTTCAAAACTGAAAATAATGAGAATTGATATGATGTGCGATGACAGAAGCGACCTCCATGGACTGTTTGATATGTTCTTCCCAGATAAAGAATGGATGAAGAAAACATACGGACGCACAGGCTTCAACGCGCATATAAAACACCTGAAAAGGATGATTTGATTTAATGAAAAAACATCTTGCGGTTCTTTGCGGAATATATTATCCCAATCCATCTCCCACAGGTTTATGTGCAAAGCGGTTTGTCGATTTATTATCGGACGCCTATGATATTGATGTTATCTGCATTTCGGATAATACGGAAAGTGAAAACATCACCGTTCAGGATGGAATCCGTATACATACGCTTGCGGGCAGACGGATGTCTGCAGAGAAAGGATCAACAGGATTCAGAAAAAAAGCACTGCATACGCTCGGAGCAATACAAATTAAAACAAGATATCTCGGCAATCTTTCATGGTTTCGTGCATGTGCGTATAAAAAGCTGTCTGATTTACATAAGCATCATCCGATAGACGCGGTCCTTTCGATTTGCTCACCGCTTGCCGCACATTTTGCGGCCATGGATTTCAAGGATGTGCATCAGGATGTACGTTGGTGCGCCTACACAGTGGACCCCTATTCTGCGGTCAACAGAATCAGACCGTTTTTGTATCCGCTTAAAAAAATGATAAAAACCGAAAGAAAAACCCTTCTAAAGTCGGATTCGCTGCTGCTTTCCGAGGAAGTGTATAAAACCCGCGGTGAGTTGTATTCAGGTCATGGTAATTGCAAACCGCTTCCATATATGCTTCCTGAGTTCAGTGTAAACGAATCTCAGGAGAAATTTTTCCGGACGGATGATATAAACTGCGTATATGCGGGCAGCTTCTATAAAGATATACGCAACCCCGAAAAAATGCTTCAGACATTTTTCTTGCTTTCCGATAAAAAAATCAAGCTTCATCTTTTCAGCAGGGGCTGTGAAGATGTTGTCGGCAAATATGCGGAAAAAAGCAAAAATATAATTATTCACCCGACAGTACCTTATGACAAAATCAAGGCAATTTATAATGATGCGGACGTAATGGTCGGAGTCGGTAACACAATTTCCGATTTTCTGCCAAGCAAAGTGTTTGAATGTATTTCCGTCTGCAAACCGATTGTGTTTTTTAATTCGACTGGGTCGACAAATGAGATTCTTGACAAATATCCTTGTCAGTGGCAGTCAACGACGTCAAATAATATAAAGTCAGATTCCGATTCACTTGGTAAATTTATTACTGCATATGGCAAAAGCAATGTTTCGCCCCTGGACGTTAAAAAAATATATGAGAAATATTCCGCGTCCAACATTTCAGACATTCTTCATACTGCTCTTGAAAAGTAATATTGCTTGACGCTGCCCTTTACAGTCTTATCTTTCGTTGTCAATATTTATAAAAAGGCAGAAAGGTGATTACAGATGAATATAAAATTCTTTCTCAAAAAGAAATATCTGCAAATAAAGTATTTCAAAAAAAATGTAAAGTTTCGCAAAAACGTATTGCTGTCCCTAAACTGCAACTTTGAAGGCTGTAACAGAATCGGCAATGATACAGCATTTTTCGGCAATATGGGATTTGCCTCTTATATCGGAGACCACTGCGCTATTTATGCAAATATCGGTCGCTTTTCTTGCATTGCCCCGCGGGTCGTAACTGTTTGCGGAAGTCATCCGACAAGAGATTGGGTATCTGTCCACCCGGCCTTTTTTTCAACTAAAAGGCAATGCGGACTTACTTTTGTAAATGAGAACAAGTACGATGAGTTAAAGCCTGCCGTAAACATCGGCAATGATGTATGGATAGGCGATTCAGCGATAATTTACGACGGTATAACAATCGGTGACGGGGCAGTTGTTGCGGCAGGAGCTGTGGTAACAAAGGATGTGGAGCCATACTCGATTGTCGGCGGGGTCCCTGCAAGGGTGCTCCGATATAGATTTGAGCAGGATGAGATAGAAAAACTACTTAAAATAAAATGGTGGAACAAAGGGACGGCATGGCTTAAAGATAACGCGGACAGATTTGAGAATATAAAAGTTTTTTTAAACGCGGAGGATGATTAAACAAATGTATATAAGCATGATAAAAAACCCGTTAAAAATGATAAAACACCCGAAGCTTTTCTGGGAATTTTATATTTACAACTTTGCAAAAATAGCCAGGCTGAAAATAACGAAAAAGAATCGCCTTTTCAAAAAAAAGCAGCCTGCAAGGGCTTTGCATAGAGATTTTCTCCGCAATGATGAGTATAATAATTATTTGAAGGAACGAATTTCAGACGATAAACCTTTTTTCAGTTGCCGATATGGCAACAGCGAGCTGGTCGCCTGTTTTATCTCTGAGTTATACACTAAGAAGATAATTGATCGTATATCACCTGCTGCATTGAAAAAGGCAAAAAGCGGCCCGGGCGTTTTTCCGGCAACGGAAGAGACATACTTGTCCTTCGCAGATCATTATACACAAGCTTTAAAGGAAGCCGATTCAAGCGCCTATTGGGAAGACGTTTTAATGGAAGAATATTTGATAAATCAATATATCCCAAAAGAAGCCGTTCTTTATAAAATGAGAGCACTTGAACCGTTTTCTTTCGAAAATCCATGGACAATGGCTTTGCGCGGGAAGCGTGTATTGGTGGTTCACCCTTTTTCCGATCTTATTATTTCGCAATACCAAAAACGCGATAAACTATTTAGCAATCCTCATATTCTCCCTGAATTCAATCTGGAAGTTGTACAGGCCGTTCAGTCGTCAGGCGATACCGTTCCCGACAATTTTGAAAATTGGACACAAGCTTTAGATGGCCTTTGGGAAGAATGCAAATGTAAGGAATATGATGTAGCCTTGCTGGCTTGCGGTTCTTACGCAGTTCCGTTGGCTGCCCGTATGAAAAAACAAGGGAAAAAGGCCATTGTACTTGGTGGAATGTTGCAGCTGATTTTTGGTATTAAAGGAGCAAGGTGGGAGGAATCGAGACCCGATATTGTTGATTTGTATAATGAGCAATGGGTTCGTGCAACACAATATAAAGTAAAAGATGCCGATAAAATGGTGGATGGTCCGGCATATTGGTGATAAGGAAGATAAATATGAAAGTTTGCGTTGTTGTTTTAAACTCTATTTGGTATGATCCGCGGGTGAGAAAGCAAATCATAGAATATAAAAATGAAGGCATAGACGTTTGTTGTGTAGGTTTAAAATGCAGTCGATATGATGAAAAGAAAGTAGCAGAAATCCCCTGTTCTGTCAATATTGTAAAAATTAACAGTAACTATGACGGCAAACAGAATTCTGCGTTCGGCAAATTGAAAAGAGAAATGCTTCGGAACAGCGTTGTTCGTGACGCAATCATCGAGACAAATCCGGATATTATTCACGCCAATGACCTTAACGCCTTAATTCCGGCGTATAAATCGGCAAAAAAACTCGGTTGCAAGCTAATATACGATTCCCATGAAATATTTATTGAAAGCTATACCTCTGCAAGAAATATGCCTTATTACATATATCTTGAACATACAGAAAAAAAGCTTGTGACAAAGGTGGACAAAATGGTATGCGTAAGTCATGCCGCAGCCGACTATTTTGCAAAGAAATATAAAATCCCGACTCCCCTCGTTGTTACCAACTGCTCTCTGAAATCCGAACAATTTATAGGCACAGAGAAAAATGAGGGCTTTGAGGTATTAAATCACGGTGGTTTTTATGAGGGGCGCGGATATGACATTATGGTGGAATCAATTCCATTGTTAAAGGATTATCCTGAAATAAGGCTTGCTATAAGGGGAATGGGTCGGCTTGAAAAACCACTTCGTGACCGTGTAGCGGAGCTTGGCGGAAATTTCCGCTTTTATCCACCTGTTTTGGTGGGTGAACTGATTCCGAGCGCGTCTGCTTCCATGGTAGGTGTTGCAATAACCGAAGCAATATGTCTTAATTTCAAGCTTTCGGTTTCAAATAAACTGTTTGAATATGCCTCTGCCGGTCTGCCTGTCATTATGTCAGACATTCCCGAGCACCGCTATCTCAACAATAAATACGGTTTTGGCATTATTCTCCGCGACAATACACCAAAAACTTTTGCGGAAGCTGTAATAAGGCTTTACACGGACAAAGATTTATATAAAACCTGTGCAGAAAATGCAATCAAGCTGTCACAGGAAATAAATTGGGAAAATGAATTTAGAAAATTGATTGAGATAGAGAAATCACTAATACAGGAAAATTAAAGGGTAGCCTATGTTAAATCTTTGCATAACTTTTTGGTGTGGCAAATATAATGGATGACACACAGTACGGAATAAGTGAGCTGTGAAATAGAAAAATGTTTTTGGTGCTTTGGCAGATAAACTGAAGCCAGTATAAAAATAATACCAACTATCGTGTTTTCATCAGTTTTCTTAAATAGAAAAAAATCAAGACCATTTCCGTGATTATAGATCCGGAAGTTAGAAATTGGCGAAAGATAAACGAGAATATATTATTACAATATGGAGGAACATACTTTGAAAATCGGAATTCTGACATTTCACCGGGCAATCAATTACGGTGCCGTTACCCAGTGCTATGCGCTTGTGAAACGGTTACAAAAGGATTTTCCCGATGACACCGTGGAAGTAATAGATTATTCCCCAACTTGGCGAATTGCTTCATACAAGCCGACTCTCGCGCACTTTCTGTTTGGTAATACCAAACGGAATTTATCCATACTTGGCAAATTAAAGGCTTTCCTGGCAAAGTTTATAGAGCTTATACTTTCGCCATCCCATTATTTTTTATTAAAGAAAAGATATAAATCGTTTCAGAATTCGATGGATTGTCTGCCGTTATCGAAAACCTCATATCGTCAGGATGACCCGGAGGAATTCCGCAAAGCAATCTTCGGAACTTATGACATAATTATTGTTGGTAGCGACTGTGTGTGGAAATGGTCCACCGTTCCTTTGCCCAGCCCCTACTACCTGTATGGTGATTTCGGGGCTGTAAAGGCCTGCTTTGCAGCATCAGCCGGGACGGACGATTATGCTCAGCTTCGTAAAGAAGATCAACAATGGCTTAAAAATGCAATAGAGAAATTTTCATATATCGGGCTACGGGATTCCGCAACTGAATACATTGTCAAAAATATTTGTCCCAAAAGCCCCTATTATCATAACTGTGACCCCACCACATTTTTGAACATAGGCTCTCTTGATGAATACTGTGAACGTGTGCGTGAAAAAATGATTAATGCCGGGATTGACTTTAATAAACCTGTCCTCTGCATTATGGGAAACGAAAAGCTTTGGAAGCTGGCACGGAAAATTTTCAAATCGGAAGTTCAGTATGTTGGAGTTTATGTACCGAGCAAGAATGCCGATGTGTATCTGGCAGATCTCCCTGTGCTGGAATGGGCAACGGTTTTCGGACTATGTAATCTTACCTTTACGACATTTTTCCACGGTACAATGCTTTCACTTGTAAATAACACGCCCGTTTTGTCCTTCGATTACCTGCCCGAGACTGAAAAACAGCACACAAAGCTTCATGAGCTGTATGACCGCCTTGATTTGCCGGGTTTTTACCACAGAGGCAAAAGCGAATATGGCCAGCGGGATGTGGAAGAGATAGGCACAGTTGCAAGACGTCTTTTAAGCGATCCTCCCAAGAGGGAAATAGCCGCGGCGATAGCAAAAGAGGCAGAATATTACGAATCCTTCAGGGAATTTATGAAAGACCTTCATGAGAATAGGACGGCAAAAAATGAAAAGTGAGTATAAAAAAATATTATCCAACACCAGTCTGTTTGCCATAGGAAGCTTTGGCTCCAGTCTGCTTGGAATGCTGTTTATACCCTTTTATACCTCAATTCTTTCGACGGCGGATTACGGGGTGTCCGATCTTATATCCACAACAACGGCACTTCTCTATCCGTTCGCTTCAATAGCCATCAGCGAGGCTATTATGCGCTTTGCATTGGATAAGGGATCTGACCGCAATACGATTTATTCGGGTGGCATTTTCACAGTCCTTGCGGGATTTGTTTTAGTGCTTCTCTCATCACCGCTCATTTATCGGACGACCATCGGTCCCTACCTTATCTATTTTCTTATGTACTTCCTCTGTTACGGTTTACATACGATAACGTCCTATTTTGTAAAGGGTATCGAAAAGGTTAAGATTTACGCCATTGCAGGCATTATAAATACCCTGATTGTCATTGCCTTTAACCTTATTTTTCTTTTATGGCTTAAAATCGGTGTTCACGGTTATCTGCTTGCCTCAATTATGGGTCACCTTACGACAACGCTGTTTATGTTTTTCGGGGCAAGGGCCTATCGCTATATCAGTTTCCCCTGGAAACTTGACAGCACTTTGTACCGCAAAATGCTGATTTACTCTCTGCCGATTATTCCGAACAGTATAAGCTGGTGGATATCAAATTCATCGGACAAGTATATGTTGAATTATTACACATCAGTGTCGGAGGTCGGAATATATTCTGTTTCTTACAAGATTCCAACCATTGTAATGACCGTGACCGGTTTCTTCATGAGCGCATGGCAGCTCTCGGCAGTTGACTGCTTTGAGAGAAAGGATGTGAAAAATCTGTTTGGAGATGTTTTCTCCCGTTTTATTTCGCTAAATTTCCTTGTTGCGACAGGGCTTATTATAACATCCAAGTTGTTCGGAAGTTTTCTGTATTCAAAGGACTTCTTCATGGCATGGAAATATGTGCCGACACTGATTATCGCCAATGTTTTCAACACACAGGCATCTTTTCTCGGAACAGTCTATACGTCTGCGAAAAAAACAAAAATGTTGTCGGTTACCACAATCACCGGCGCACTTTCAAATATAGCCATGAACTTTGTGTTGATTCCACGCATCGGCGCGTTGGGAGCAGCGATTGCGACCGCCTTTTCATATCTTGTCATGTTCCTGTTCAGACTTGTAAATACAAGAAAGATTCTTGAGTATGATTTTGTGGTCTGGAGAAATATTACTATGTTCATCGCGCTGATTGCCATGTGCATCCTCGTGACGATGGACCGACCTGTACTTTGGGGGATTGCAACGGTAATTGCCGTCGCAAATGTTATCTTTGAACGGAAATTGGTCATTGATGCGACCAGAACAATTCTATCCGCTTTAGCGGGTAAGCTCAGGACAAAAGGATAAAAAAATGACTGCTGTATAAACCTATGGTTTAAGATTTAAAAACAATGATATATAAAGGCAGGAGAACATTATGATAAATGTAATAGGACTTGGCTACATCGGACTGCCCACGGCTCTTATGATGGCTTCCCACGGCATCGAAGTGATTGGCACAGACTTTAATAAAGAGCTTGTTGCAACACTTAATGCCGGCAAGACAACCTTTAAAGAAAAGGGTCTGGACGAGTTATTTAATGCGGCACTTGAGGCAGGAATCAAATTCACCACCGAATATCAGGTAACGGATACATACATTGTTTCCGTTCCTACCCCGTATGATAAAAATGACAAGAAAATTGATGCTTCTTACGTAAACGATGCTGTCAGAAAAATTCTTGACGTGTGTCCGAAGGGCGCAACCATTGTGATTGAATCAACAGTTTCGCCCGGTACGATTGATAAATATGTTCGTCCGGAAATTGAGACTGCCGGTTTTATTATTGGACAGGACATCAACCTTGTTCACGCCCCGGAGCGCATCATTCCGGGGAATATGGTGCATGAGCTACTGCATAATAACCGCACCATCGGCGCTGACGACAGAAATATCGGCGAAAAAATAAAATCACTTTATGCTTCCTTCTGCCAGGGTGAAATAGTTGTTACTGACATCAAGACGGCGGAAATGAGCAAAGTCGTGGAAAATACCTACCGCGACATAAATATTGCATTCGCTAACGAGCTTGCAAAAATTTGCCGAAGCGACAATATGGACGTTTACGAAATCATCCGCATTGCAAATATGCACCCGCGCGTGAATATTCTGTCCCCCGGTCCCGGTGTCGGCGGTCACTGTATCTCGGTCGATCCGTGGTTCCTCGTAGGCGACTATCCGGGGCTTGCCAACATCATTCTCGCCGCGCGAAAAATCAATGACAGTATGCCCCGTTTTGTAATTCACCGCATTAGTGAGATTATGAAAGAAACCGGACTTAAGGATGTCAAGCGCGTCGGTCTTTATGGGCTTACATATAAAGAAAATGTTGACGATGTGCGTGAAAGTCCTACCTTGCAGATGCTCGAACACATGGATGAAATGCTATCGGGCGGACTTGTTCAGGTTTACGACCCTTATATAGAAAAGGACATTGTGCCAAATCAACATCACGCTCTTGATTCCTTCCTTGATTCAGCCGACCTGGTTGCCATTATGGTCGGTCATAACGAAATCAAAGAAAATATGGACAGGCTGAAGGGTAAAGTAATACTTGACACCAGAAACATCTGTTCCCTGCCCGGAACGTATAAATTATAAACGAAAAGAACTCTTGCAAGGTCTGCAAGAGTTCTCTTTTCGTATAATCAAATAAATATTTGTTTTATCTGTCAAGCGGCTTCATTGTCGGGACGAAATGGTACATCATTCACTTGCTGTTCTATCATCTGCCAAGTTCTACTGATATGTTGTTTGAAGCCCATTTTTAGACTTTCCTATCTCCTAAACGTACACCCTCGGAGCAGCATTATTTGTAGAAATTGGTGTAAATGATGTAAATCTAATGCCCACGAAAACGAGCAGTTTATAATACTTCATTCGCCTTATTATACTCATTTTTGAAGTACGAGTCAAGACCTTCAAATTCAGACCTCCTTAACTCCTTCGTCACATCGGTATAAATATTAAGGGTTGTAGAAATATCTTTGTGTCCAAGCGTATCCTGGATAACCTTTACATTAACCCCTGCTTCACACATTCTTGTCGTGAATGTATGCCTTAATGAGTGGCAGCTAAAATGCGGAAGCAAAACCTTTGCATTTTCATCTTTCAGAAACTGTTCATCATTGCAGTCACGGATAATACGACGGATTGCTTTGTTAAGGGTTGCCTGATGTTGCGGTTGTCCAAAACGGTTAAGAAAGATAAAATCAGTATATCCGTCTACAACAGCTTCACAATGAATATCAAGAAGCTCCTGTCTTTCTTTTTCCATAAGGAATGCTTCTTTGACGAAATCCAACATCGGGACTTGGCGTTTGCCAGCCGGCGTTTTCGTGGTATTGATATTAAAATAGCAGCCACGCTTACTACCGTCGGTTCTATGGTCATAATATACCAGCGTATGATTAACATTGATAATTCCTTCGTCCAAATCAATGTCGCACCATCTGAGACCCGTTGCTTCACCAACACGAAGTCCCGTTCCAACCAACACCGCAAAAATTGGATACCACAAACTTGCAGACGGTGTATTCTTCAGATAGCTCAAAAATAATTCCTGTTCCGGTCTCGTTAAGGCTCTGCGTTTCTCCGTTTG
>JBAYOS010000020.1:0-13705 GCA_041678125.1 Monoglobales bacterium | reverse complement strand
CCTTTTCCGGTTAATACTACACAAAAAAACGGTGAAATACGCCAGTATTACACCGTTTTTATTATTTGTATTAATACGAAAAATTCTATCCCAAAACTGCAAAGCACCACAAAAATCATTATTCTTGGGCGAATAATCCCTAAGCAGCACCGCCGTTCGGCGGTGGTCTTATATTAATAATTGCTGATTATCAGAACCGCTTAATTGAAATCTATTGTTTCACGGGGCGGTCTTTTTGATGTATCAATACTATATTTGCCTGTCTCGTCGTCCACATCATCGGAAAAGCCGTTTGTGGCAAGCATCAAGGCATTATGAGCCCAGTGTGACGGTGTAACGTCGGGGAACTGAACGGTGGAATTGCTGATATCGAAGTTTTTGATATCCCTTTTAATCAGCCTGTTGATGGTAGTCACAAACTCTGCTCTTGTCATCATACCGTTCGGATTGACAGTAGAATCACCGTTGCCGACAAAAATGTTATTGTCCGCCATCGCCTTAACATAGACAAAGTACGGATTATCCGTTGTTAAATCAGTGAAGGATACCTTTTTGCTGTCGTCCGTGCCAAAGCCAAGCGCCAGTGCAATCATTTTTGCAATTTCGGCACGTGAAATGGAACGAGTGGGGAAGAAATTCTCCGCCGTTTCAAACACACCGATTGAGTGCATATATTCTACCGCCTGGAAAGCCCAGTGTGAGTCATTAATATCCGCATAGGTTGCAGTTGTTGCCTTAAAATTATCTGTTTGATTCTGCTGTTTTAAAATTCTATACAAAAGCGCAGAAGCTTCTTCACGTTTGATAATATCATCAGGTCCTGCCTCACCTGTGCTATATCCATAGAAATAAGCATAGGGGAAATAACCCTGAATTCCTTGACTGCCGGGTTCTAATGACGGTTGTTCCTCTTCAGACTCGGTATAATCACCTGTTGCAAGCAAGACGTTGCTGCTGTCCGTAGCAATATACAGAATGTCATTTTCAGCATCATAGGCTGCCCCTGCGTAGGACAATGAAGAAATCGATTCAGGAAGAACGCCGCTGGCAGGCTCTAATGTTTCCGCATCAATAGCAGTAATGGATTTTCCGCCCGTTAAAGAAACAATGGCGTAGTCGCCGACAAGCTCAACATACTTTGCATACTTGACAAATTCCGAATCGGTAACAATGCCGTCCTCATCTGTTAAAAACAGGCTGATTTTATTGTTATTGTCACTTTGACGTGCAACAATCATTCGCCCGTCATCCATAACAGCCACATCAAATAACTTTGCAGGGTCTCCGTCTGTAATCATATCCTCCAGATACAAATAGCCATCGCTTCCGAAGCTTGTATCCAGCGCCGCTTTTTGATAGTCGGTCACATCAATTCGGCAGATAGTATCATCATAGAAAAACTGGGGGTATTGTGTATGGTAACTCGTTCCCTGATGAACGGCGTACAGATATGTTTTCCCGTTCAGCTTCTTTAAAGTAATATTATATAAGTCTGAGGTTTTCCCTGTGTTGATAGGCGTTTTGTAGGTCACGACACCGACCTGCTCCATGGTGCTCAAACTGTACACATAAACATTCTGCGTCTTTTCATTACCTTCAACGATTCCTGTGGAGCTTGACACAAAATAAACATTTTGCGCCTCGTCAACCTCAATTCCTTTGACACCGTCAAGTCCGATAGCATTTGTTTCTACTACCTCTTTTGTCAAGAGATCAATTTTTGCAACGGTAGACGGAGTGCCCGAAAGCAGAACAAGCGCGTATCTGCCGCCTCCGGTAACCGCCACATCACGTGCAACGGAAGAACCGGTCACTTTCAAATCTGCAATTACTGTTTTAAACTCCGAAAACGGAGCCGCCTGAGCAACCGTGAATGCCCCGAAAGCAGAGAGCAACAGCAATGTGCTCAATAAAATGCTACATATTTTATTTTTCACTATAATCATCCTCTTTTCCCTCATGTAATACCATTTTACAATCCTATAAAAACTTTAAAATGTAAAACGATTTTATTATAGAATACCCTATAAAAAGGAAAAAGTCAATAGAAAAATTTTTATATTTTTATAATAAAAATATGCTGTAATTTTTCAAACCTTCGAAAAGTTTATGTAGGGGAATGGCATTAAAACGGACGGTCATTTTGCCGCCCGTTTTAATATTATCTTCGATTTTTCTTTTTTATTTCTTTCATCATTTGTTTCATTTCGTTTTTACTGCCGAACATTCTGGTTATTTTTTCGTTTTCAATCTGCCTTGAATTTAGGCTGCTGTATGCGGCCTCCTGTTTTATTTTAAGATAGCTCTCATATCGGTCGGTGCTTAATTCACCGTTTTTTATAGCAGCCATAACCGCACATCCCGGTTCATTTGTATGAGAACAATCCGTAAATCTGCACTTCGAAACCAAAGCGTCAATATCAGCGAAGGATTTGGAAATATCGGCACTGTCAATTCCTAATTCACGCATCCCGGGGGTATCAATTACAACACCTCCGTTTGGTAAAAGCAACATTTCCCTGCGTGTTGATGTATGCCTTCCTCTCCCGTCCTTCTGACGTGTTTCGCTTGTCTTTATCCTGTCAGATCCCAACAGCTTATTTATCATAGTAGATTTTCCGACTCCCGATGACCCGATAAAGCAGGCTGTGACTCCTGTTTTCAGATATGGATGAACACATTTCGACACGGAATCATCCAAGCTTGTGGTAACATGAACATCTGCCCCGATTGCTACCGATAAAACTTCATTATAAAGAATATCAGGGTGTTCACACAAATCAGATTTTGTCAAAATTACAACAGGCGTCGCCCCGCTGTCCCATGCAACTGATAAATAGCGCTCCAACCGTCTGAGATTATAGTTTTCATCCATTGACATACAAATAAAAACAAAATCAATATTGGAAGCGACTATCTGCGCATCGTGAGATGCTCCTGCCGCCTTGCGTCTAAATGCGGACTTTCTTGTTAATATAAAATGTATAATGCCGTTTCCCGCATCATCAGTGCCGCGGTCGAGCATGACAAAATCACCCACAACTGGATAATCCTCGGCAAGCTTTGCACTAAACGCATATTTTCCCGATACCTGCGCTAAAAGTTCACCGCTGTCGGTAACTACCCGATATAAATCTCTGTATTGGGACATAACTCTACCTGGTATAAGATTCGGGTAGGCGGTTGCTTCTTTTGCAAATTTTTCATTCATACCGAAATTTATTAAATTACTCATTTTAAATCCTCCGAATATAAAGTAACCATATGAAGGATATGCGCTTTATTGTATTAAACACATACCTCCGTGTCTAACACAATTTCCGTTCCGATAATATTTTTCATAAAAAATGTTCCTTTCAATAAGAGTGAGTATATGGTAAATATCCTCTTTCTTATTATATCTTAAAATATTTAAAAACACAAGTATACAATTTTCAGCGAACAATCGACCCCCATGAGCATATAATAAAGGAAAGGGGATTCACCTGCTGCTAATGCATATTTGCATGAAACCAAAATGAATCCTGCAATAAACGATAAAAAATAATTCCATTTCTAAACTGATATTACATGTTATGAATTATACGGTCGCTCTGAAACTCATTTTTGTGCATATCGCCGAAAATTGGAAATACATACTGTTTTTTTGAAGAAAGTATTGCGTTTGTTGAAAATACATTGTATAATAGAAACTGAATTAGTATATCATTTCTTTGATGCTGTACATAATCAGGAAATTTACATGTTAAATTGAATGATTTATGTAAAAAGCTAATCTGCCGAAAGGCAGCTTACGCAAAGCTATAGGGGCTAAGTTCTTCATGTATGAAGAATATGTCAGCCAGTTGCCAAAAATTATTTTAAAATTAATTGTGTATATTTGCTGTTATGAAACAAAAATTGCAAAGATCTGAATACAGTTGAAAATCAAGTATTTAGAAGAGGTGATTTTATGTTGAAGACAAAAAGACTATTGTCAGCAATACTGGCGATAATCATGGTGACGGGAATATGCATCGCTACATACGCAAGCAGTGGTATAAACCCCGAGGAAACAGCTATTTACATTAATGGTTTATTTGATGGAAGATCCGCAATTGTAGATGGTGATATTTATTCGGCAAACGGTAACGTTCAGTTTAACAATGCCGGTGATAACCAGGCTACAGGTAGCATTTACTTAAATGAAAACAACGCATTCACAATACCTGCATGGTATTTTCCTGACTTTGCAGAAAGGGTCGTCAAGCTTGAAAGCACGGAATTTGACGCGCCCGAGATACCCTTTTTAACACAGCCGGAAATTGATAATGTTGTGGATTCTTTTAATACCGGAAATGATGCGGAAGCTGAAAAGGTTACGCAAAACACATACTATAAAAAACTTGACATTGACACTATTTTAAGAATTGACACGTCGGACGGCGACAAATATATCGTTGCAGACAGCATTAAATTCAGCAGCAACGGTCGTATTGAAGTCATAGGCGACGGAAGTCTGTTCCTTTTTATAAACGACGATCCTAGTATGAGCGGAGCTCAGTCAATCGTGAGAGCCGACGGCAGCAATACTAAAAACCATGTGTTTGTAAACGGAAAGGTTGATCTTACAAACAACACAAATACTGTTCAAATGCATGCAAGTCTTTATGTTGATGGCGACCATATAACCATAAACACGACTAAACTGTACGGTAATGTTGTGTCCAACAATGCTAAAAGCTTTAAAATGACAGGAAGCATAAGCGAAATTTTCGGTACAGTTTACACACCTACGGCAGATGCCTCAATCAGAGGCAGCGGCGCCATAAACGGAAGAATTGTCGCAAATTCGCTTGAACTGATTTTCAGAGGCAAAGTAACTTACAACGAAGGTTATGCATCCTTTGAAGTACCCGCATCTGCACAGCCGGTTGAAAAATACACATTGACAGTTGCAGCATATCCGTCCGAAGGCGGAGTGGTTACTCCGAGCTCTACTGAAGTTAATAAGGGTGAAACCGTAACACTTAGTGTTACTGCAAATGAAGGTTATGAATTCATAGGCTTCACTTCAGTAAGCGGAATTACTCCTGATGCTGACGGTAATATTACAGTTTCTGAAGACATAAGCTTAACGGCACACTTCAGACTGATTCCGGAGATCCCTGTTCCCGAGATGGATATTCCCGATGGACCGCGTGTATTTATAAACTTCCAGTATGCTTATTTATACGGATACGGCGATGAATTGGGTAATGTGGGTGCAGAGGATTCAATTAAAAGAGAAGAAGCAGTTGCTCTCGTTTACAGACTGCTGAAACAGGACGACAAGCTTGACGGTTTCTACCGCGGTATTGTTGAGCCTTATGAAAATATTGAAAGCGCAAGATGGTCAAGATCTGCTTTGGAATATATGAAATATATCGGCGTTTATAACACCAGCTATATAAGTGCAGAAGCCAATATAACCCGTGGCAAAGTTGCAAAAATCATAGATTTCGCTTTCAGAATAAAGCCGGATAGCAGAAAATCCATAAGCTTTATCGACCTTGATGCTTCCCACAAGGATTACCACTATATCAAGGCACTTGTAGATGCAGGCGTTTGGGAAGGTTATGATGACCGCATCCGTCCTGATGATGAAATAACCAGAGCGGAGTTTGTAAAAACCATTAACCGCATAATCGGAAGGTATGACGAGTATGAAGTTATAGATTCCATGAATCCGTACCCGGATTTGTCACTTGAGGAATGGTATTATAACGACATCATGCGCGCATCCTTCGGATACTACGAGTTTAAGGAAAATGGTCTCTACAGGATTAATCCTGACGGAAAACCTGACAGATATTCCATTGATTATAATTAATAAATAGCTAATTAAAATAAGGGAGTCGAACTGATAAGCCCTGCCCTTGCCGAGCTTTTGTCCTTCATGTCGGACGATTTTGCATGGCGTTGGTCTTGTAACAATGCGAACTGAGGAAATAAAAGTTTCTAAAAGGGCATGGGCTGAGAGTTTTATAAGTGCAAGTTTTGAAGCAAAGGCATAATGGATACAACTGTGTATTCACAAGGAGTTATGCATGGTTGCGGCAAAACTGTCCTATTAAAACCATATACAGTTCTGCTCCCTTATGTCTAACCAACGGTCGGTAACAACTTACATTTGGAAGGGCCGAAATGTAAATGGAATGCTGTAACCGGCGTTCCGTTTTTTTAAATAATCCGATATAAGAATATGAAGATGTCTTTATGTTTCATTTCAAATCATGAAGAGCAAGAACAAAATATAAAAATTATTAAAGAAATTGATTTTATAACCGCTTTTATTACCGATTTTTTACACTGAAAAACGGGACTGTGAATAATTGCGGAAGTATCCGAATAAAATGTCACTTTGAAATATAATAAATCGAATTTGCTATTTCACGGGGTTGTGTTTTGCCGAGTCCGTGTGCAGTAATGGTTTAAAAAAGTGCTGTGATGGTTTTGAAAAACCTATATTAGTAACGGGGCAAAAAACAAACCCCAAATGAAAGGTGGAGCATTATGAACATAAAGTTGCATCAAAATAAAGTATTTGATATAATGGTTGTAGCAATTGACATTTTATTGGTGCTATTGTCCTCTGTGCTGGTACAAAAAGTTTTGTCCCTATATATGGATGAAGCGGCAATAAAATCAATTTCCGATTCTATTGTGGTGGCAACCGTATCTTATGTTGTCAGTGTTATTTTCATGCTTGACACATACGAGTTTTATACGAAAACCATAAGGAGTAAGTTTGAAAAACTGCTTTCGGTGGCAATAACGGTGTTTATTTCAACAATATTCACTATTATGCTGCAGTTTGCTTTTATAAATATGTTTGATAAGACAGTATCTATTGTATTTTATCTGCTTATGGCGGCAATACTGTTTTTGCTTATCGGAAGCTTTAAAATGATATTAACCTATGTTGAGAGAAAAATAGAGGATGCCGCAAAGCTTTTGATAATCGAGACCAAGGATGTTGAAAACAGTCTGGCAAGGAAGATAAAATATTCATATCTTGCCCTTTACGAATCATGGTACTTGCTTATCGATGTCAATAATCAGGATGAAATTGACGAGCTGATAAATGTAACTTTTAAAGAATATGAAAGTATCTTTATTTCACCCGACATTCCGGACAAGCTCAGAAACCTTTTGATTTCCAAGGCTGTTGAGCAAAATAAGATTATATACATTCTTCCCGACTTTTATAATATCAGTGTTATGAAGAATGAAGCAGTGCAGTTTGATGATACTCTTGCCCTCAGAATCAAACCCTACGGACTAACAAAAATGCAAAGGGCAAAGAAAAGAGCGGTTGATATTATCGTAGCACTTGTTGGTATTATAATAACATTACCCGTATATTTTATTGTGCCCATAGCGATAAAGCTTGAATCCAGGGGACCCGCCATTTTTAAACAGCGAAGGGTTACAATAAATCAAAAAGTCTTCAATATGTATAAATTCAGAACAATGTATAAGGACGCTGAAAAAGACACAGGAGCCGTACTGGCAACGGAAAACGACCCCAGAATTACAAAGGTCGGCAGATTCCTTCGTTATACGAGGATTGACGAACTGCCACAGCTTTTTAATGTTTTGTTCGGCGATATGACAATAGTGGGACCTCGCCCCGAACGCCCTGTTTTTGTTGAGAAATATTTAAAAGAAATTGAGAATTATGACAAACGTTTCTTTGTAAAAGCAGGTTTGACGGGCTTGGCGCAGGTTTATGCAAGATATGATACAACAACCAAGGATAAAATCCTGTACGACCTTTTGTATATCAAGGACTATTCGTTTTTCAAGGATATAAAGATTATTCTGATGACAATAAAAATTATGTTCGTGAAACAAAGCGCGGAAGGAGTTCGGGAAATTAATTACCAGCAACAGGGTGCGGCTTCCAACCCCAAAAGGGTACTGGTTGTTGCAGGAAGAATGCACTATGGCGGTCTGGAAACCATGATAATGAACTTTTTCAGGTTGGTGGACCGCAGCAAGGTTGTATTCGACTTTATGCTCAATTACGAGGAAAAAGGCGTTTTTGACGATGAAATAACTGCTATGGGCGGCAAAATATTTATAATGCCACGGCTTAAATTCAGAAATACTTTTAAGTATATAAAAGAAGTCAATGCATTTTTTAAAAAGCACAAGGGCGAGTATGAGATTGTGCACGGTCATTTGACGAGCGTCGGCTTTATATATTTGCTGCTTGCAAAATTGCACGGCGTGAAAACAACTATAATCCACGGTCACTATACACGCACCGACCCCACCTTTAAGGGATGGATTGAAAGGCTTATTCTGTTGCCGCTGAGGCATTGTGCGGACTACTATTTCGCATGCTCCAATATGGCGGGAGTCTTCTGCTATGGCAAAAAGAAGCTGAAAAAGGATAACTATAAATTAATTAACAACGGGATTTTTATTGAAAATTTCTCGTACAATACGGAAGTGCGCGAGAGGAAAAGAGAGGAAATGGGACTTAAGGACCGTTTCGTCATTCTTAATATCGGCAGGTTTGAACAACAAAAGAATCACACGTTTTTAATTGATATTTTTGAAAAAATATATAAGCGTGACAACAGTGCCCTCCTTCTGCTGGTGGGCAATGGTTCGCTGATGCAGAAAATGCAGGAGAAGGTAGAACGTCTCGGACTTTCGGATGCTGTAAGGTTTTTAAATGTAAGAGACGACGTTTCCGAGCTTTTGCAGGCATCTGACATTTTCCTGCTGCCCTCACTCTACGAAGGGCTGCCCGTTGTGTCCATAGAGGCACAGGCCTCAGGTATTTACTGCGTTATGGCAGATACAATAACAACAGAATCGGACATTACCGGGAACTGCAGTTTCCTGAGCCTGAAAAAAAGTCCCGATGATTGGGCGGAGGAAGTGCTTAAACACAAAAATTATAACAGAGAAGATACCACAGATAAAATAAAAGCCGCAGGATATGACATCCACGAACAAGCATCATGGCTCCAGGAGTTTTATTTGAACCATTAATTGCGGAAGGATATAGTTATGGAAAAACCAAAGATAGTTCACATCGTGCAATCCCTGCAGACAGGCGGGGCGGAAATGCTGCTGGTTAATCTTGCAATTAACTGCAAGGATAGATTCGACGTAACTGTAATCAGCCAGTACAAAGAGGGAAATTTTCCTCTTGAAAAGCACCTTGCGGAACATGGAATCAATACCATTTATCTTGACAAAAAAGTGGGTTTTGACTTAAGAAGCATAATTGAATTATATAAGGTTTTAAATAAGATTAAGCCTGATATAGTTCATACGCATCTCCATGCTGCCATATATGCGATTCCTTGGTATTTAACGCATAAAAAAACAGTTAAGGTTCACACCGTTCATTCGGTGGCATCTATGGAGCTTGGCAAAACGCACAGGATTTTGCAAGGTTTTGCATACAGGTTTTGCGGAGTTGTGCCCATTGCCATTTCACCTTTTGTTAAGGACAGCATAGTAGGACAGTATAAAATCCGCGCCCGAAAGGTTCCGATAATTTTAAACGGCATAGATGTTTCGAAATACGATATATCAAATGACCGCAAAAATCCGGACAGGCCTTTTACTGTTATAAATGTTGCATCCTTCAGCAGATGGAAAAATCAAATAATGCTGTTGAACTCATTTTACAAGGTAACCCTAAAGCATCCTGAAACGCAGTTGGTTTTTGTGGGT
Source organism: Monoglobales bacterium (assembly GCA_041678125.1). Taxonomy (GTDB): domain Bacteria; phylum Bacillota; class Clostridia; order RUG12999; family RUG12999; genus RGIG7450. Next base: position 3,979 of record JBAYOS010000020.1, on the reverse strand, counting down.
GAGGGGGCTGAAAAAGCGCAGGTTGAAACTGCCGCTAAAAAGCTCGGCATTTATGATAAAACCATCTTTGCGGGTCTTACAAGCGAAGTTGAGAAGTATTTGAACAGTGCAGACATTTTTGTGCTCAGCTCAACCTTCGAGGGAGTGCCCTTATCCATTTTGGAGGCATACGCAGCCGGACTGCCGGTTATATCCACCAGGGTGGGCGGGGTGCAGGACATTTTAGAGGACGGGGTGAACGGTTTTCTTGTTCCGTCCGGCGATGAGTCTGCAATGACAAGCGCAATACTTAAACTAATTGAAAATCCGGAATTAAGAGGTAAGATATCCGATTTAAACAAACTTAAGGCAAAAGAGTTTGATATTAAAAATATTACGGAGCAATACATAGAGCTCTACTCCCGATACGGAGAAAAATATGAAAAAATTAAAAGCAACCGAACATAGTGAAAAAATAAGTTTTTACGCAGCTATTTCGGCCATATACTTTATGTGTATGCCGCTGTCCATTGTGCCTTTGCCCGGTGGGTTTTCCCTGCTGAAATTTTTGTCAATATTCTGCGGCGGGGCGCTGGTACTTGCCTTGTTTATCGGCGAGGAAACAGAAATCCGGTTTAACATATTGCATTTATTTATAGGTCTTTATCTTATCTACAGTATCAGCAGTCTTTTTCTGCTGAGCAACGAAAATGCATGGGTAAACCTTCGCGGAATTATAGAAACCACGGCACTGCTTTATTTAGTTACAATCAGAGTGTATAATCAAAGGGAGAAAAAACTGCTTATTGACTCGTGGCTTATTGCAGGTATTATTACCGTGGCAGCAATGTTTATAAGCGGTGTGGGCGTTGGAACGTCCGAAAGACTTACAATTAACATAGGCGGAGGAAGCGAGGATCCAAACCAGCTTTGCGGATACTTTTTTGCTCCGATGCTTATTTGTATGGACAGAGTTTCAAAAAAATCAAAGATCGGAATACTCTATGTTATTCTGATGCTTGTAATGATTTACATATCATTTACAACAGGCTCAAGGGGAGGGCTTGTAGCCATTTTCGGCACCATAGTGACCTATATCTTTGTTGTAGTAAAAGGGGTTTATAACAAGCTCAAGGTTTTAATTGTACTGCTTCTTGTTTTCGCAATATTTTTCTCGGTGCTTTTCCCACTTTTGCCCGAAAGCGTCAGGGAAAGAATGAAGGTAGAAAGTGTAATTGAGGACAGGGGAAGCGGAAGATTTGACTTATGGGAAATTGTTTATAAAGCGATTACAAAGAATAACAAATCACTTATTTTCGGCTATGGGTTGGGCTCTACCACAGATATTCTGCTGAATGCAGGTGTCTACAACACAGTTGCCCACAATCACTGGCTGCAAATTTGGTGCGACCAGGGATTTATAGGATTAATGCTGTTTTTAGCGGTGTTATTAATCGGCGGGTTCAGAAGCTTGTCCGACAACAAAATTATAGCTGTAAGCCTGTTTGGAATGCTTCTGCTTTCCATGTCGCTGACGCTTTATGCCAGCTATAAGCCGTTTTGGAACATATTGATGATGTCCGCTATGAATTACGAAGGAGTTTTCAATGCAGAAAAATAAAGTTACAGTGGTGGTATGCGTTTACAATACCGAACCATACTTGAGAAAATGCCTTGACAGTATTGTAACCCAAACACTTGAGGATATTGAAATAATCATAGTAAATGACGGTTCTCCCGATAACAGTATTGATATAATAAGGGAGTATGAGAGCCGTGATGAGCGGATTATCGTTTTCGATACTGAAAACCGCGGGGTGTCGCAGGCGAGGAATACGGGGCTTTTAAACGCCACCGGTGATTATATCATTTTTGTTGATTCGGACGATTATTTGCACCCTGACATGTTGCGTTATATGTATGACGAGATTAAATCAACCGGCAGTGATATGGCGGTTTGCAATCTTACAAGGGTGTTTGACGGGTTTACCGAAGAAGATTTTTTGCCCTTCCCGAAGGAAAGAATTGTTGAGGCAACGGGGGATAATTTCAAGTTGATTTCAGACGTTATCGGCGACAGACTGCGCCTTGGCGGCTGTGTTAGCAATAAGCTGTTTAAAACAGAGCTTTTGAAAAAATCCGGAATTTTATTTGAAGAAAGAAGTAAAATCTATGCTGAAGACGCCTTTTTTTACTTCAAAACCTTAACCCATCTGAAAAAGATTTGTATAATTCATAAAGCTTATTATTATTACTATCAGCGCGGTGACTCGGTTTCATATACATATAAAGCCGATTTGGCAGACAGATGTATGAATTTTATCAGAGAACTTGAAGCCTACCACAACAATAAGAATTTAAAACGTGCTTTTGCCACGAGGAGCTTTTTGTTTTTGCTTGAGGTTCTTGATAATGAATTACAGTTTCACAAAGGATACAAGTTATTCGGCGCAGCAATTAAAAACAAATTTTTCAGAAGAAAAATAGTCGATATTGATACAGGTGTTCTTTCAAGAAACAAAAAGATTATTTATTTCCTGTACAGGCTCAGAATGTATTTTTTGGTTTATATTTTATTGTTTTTATCTTGCAGAGGGAGAAATAAGTCATGATTTTGATATCTATTAAAAGAGCTTTAGTTGTTCTGAAAAAGAAATGGTTCCCGATAATTGCCGTGACGGTTATTTTGTGCTCGTGTTATACGGCCTATAATTTCCTTGTCGGCTACAACAAGCTTACCATGTCAATGTCGCTCAATTATCCGATTGCGGAAAAAGGATTGAACCCCGACGGTTCGAGATTTAATGTTTTTGAAATAAAATCTGCAGAGGTCCTCGACAGAGTTCTTGAAAAATACAGTGAAACGGGAATAACGGTTGATGAGCTTCGAAGCAGGATTGACGTTTATGAAAAATCGTCAAATACCATAGCCGAGAAGGTAAAAACAGCAAAAATATCAGGGGACAACTTTAAGTATATTCCCAATGAGTACACAATATCCTATTCCCAAAAAAACAAGCTCGGCAAAAACCATACATACGAAATGCTCAGCACACTCGCACAGACCTATAAGGAGTATTTTGAAGAAAAATATGCCGACAATAATGCAGTTTTAAAAACAACGGTGGAAAACATAAAACAATATGAAAACTATGAGTATGTTGAAATAGCGGATTTGTTGTTTGAAGACGTTACGGCAATTGAAGCATACATATCAAAGCGAAACAGTGAAAGCAGCAGCTTTGTGTCCCATGAAACCGGGCAGACCTTTGCAAATCTTCTTTCCATGATACAAAATTACAAGAATATTGAGGTTGAAAAATTCAAGTCTTTTGTCGTATCATCAGCAATTGCAAAGGACAGAAGGGCGTATATTAACAATCTGAAATACAGCGCAAATACATTAGCGTTTGAGAAAAGCAAGGCTGTAAGCGAAGCTGAATTTACTCAGGGGGCAATCCAAAAGTATGACCCCAACATTACAGGCGTTGCGTTTATTCCGTCCCTTGATAAGGAAAATGAATTCTACATGAACAGAACAAAAACAGGTATTGATTATCTGGCTGTAAAAGCTTTTGACGCGGGAACGGCGGCGGAAAAGCTCGCCAAGGAAATTGAAAACAACAATTATCTTATAAGCGTGTTTTCAAACAGAGTTCACGATGAAGTTGAGGAAGCACGCCTTAGGGCAGTTGCAGACAGTATGCTTGAGGAACTGAAGGAAAAACTCCTTGAAATACAGGAAATAGCGACAAAGACCGATGATGAATATATTATATATAAAACACGTGACTATATAAAATTCAGCATACCGAAAAGCTCTTTTATCAGCAGCTTGAGGATAGCACGTGCAGTCGTATTTCTCTTATTCTCTTTTATCGTTGTGTGGTTTTGTTTTGTTGTTAAGGAACATTTTTTTAAGAGAAGAAAAACCAGCTAGCACTTAACACCGGTTTGATTCCCACACATAGAGGTAAAAATCAAAGGCTAATGCCGGCGT
>JBAYOS010000019.1:0-13967 GCA_041678125.1 Monoglobales bacterium | reverse complement strand
TAGCGGAATATTGTCAATATGGCAAGCCTGCCCAATGCTTTATTGCAATTACACTCGGAACAGGAGTTGGCGGCGGGATAATTTTAGACGGGAAAATTTATTCCGGACATAACGGTATCGCTGCCGAACTCGGGCATATTGTAATAAATGAAAACAGCGAGAATTGCGGTTGCGGAAGAAAAGGCTGCTGGGAATCATACGCCTCTGTTTCCGCTCTTATCAGACAGACAAAAGCCGCAATGAAAGAAGATAAAAACACAATAATGCATTCTCTTGTTTCGGGCAATATAGATTTAGTCAGCGGAAAAACAGCGTTTGACGCTGCAAAAAGCGGTGATAAAACCGCTGCCATGGTAGTGGAAAATTATATAAATCATATTTCGGTGGGAATTTGTAATATCATAAACATTTTTCAACCTGAGGTAATCGCTATCGGCGGTGCAATTTCTAAGGAAGGCGATTACCTTTTAAATCCTATAAAAGAATATTGTCAAAGAGAATCCTACGGCGGTGCCTTTGCGGACATTCCCGAAATCACAATAGCCTCACTCGGTAACGATGCAGGCATTATTGGCGCCGCGATGCTTGGCAAATCAAACGGAGTAGTTTAATGATTGATTGTATAAAAAAAATAACTTCTGCAAAAAATATTTTAATAAATGAGCCTATGTCGCGTCATACCACCTTTAAAATAGGCGGAAATGCCGATTATTATATTACGCCCGAATCGGTAGACGAGCTGGCCGGAATACTGCGTCAGCTCAAAGAACACTCAGTTCCCCATATGGTTGTCGGAAACGGTTCAAACCTTTTGGTATCAGACGATGGTATTGAAGGTGCGGTTATTTCAACCGAAAAAATAACAAACATAACCGTTACGGGTAACGAAATATATGCCGATGCAGGTGCCAAGCTGTCCGCACTTGCCTCTGAAGCAACCAAAAATTCTTTGTCAGGTCTTGAATTTGCAGCAGGTATTCCAGGTTCGGTAGGCGGCGGTATTTACATGAATGCAGGTGCTTATGACGGGGAACTTAAAGACACTATAAACTTTGTCCGCATAATTCGCGAGGGCGAAATTGTCGATTTACCTTGCGAAAAATGCAATTTCGGATACCGTTCGAGCATTTTTCAATCGTCGGGAGATATTATAATAGGCGCATCTTTTTCGCTCACCCCGGGGGATTATTCGGAAATTATAGCAAAGGTTCACGATTTATCCGCCAGACGTAAGCAAAAACAGCCTTTGGAATTCCCCAGCGCAGGAAGCATATTCAAACGTCCCGAGGGGCATTTTGCAGGGAAACTGATTCAGGACTGCGGGCTAAAGGGTTTTTCAATCGGCGGCGCTCAGATCAGCGATAAGCATTGCGGATTTATAATCAACAAAGGCGGTGCAACCGCAAAAGATGTAACCGAGCTTATTAAATATATAAAAACAGAGGTATATGTAAAATTTGGCGTTAAGATACAAGAAGAGATTAAGTTAATCGGCAGGAGGTAAATTTATGGATTTTTTGATTATTACCGGAATGTCCGGAGCTGGAAAAAGTAGTGCTATCCGTGCTCTTGAAGACATCGGCTACTATTGTGTTGACAATATGCCGCCTGCCCTGCTTACCGCTTTTGCCCGCGTGCTTACATCATCGTCGGGAAAAATTGATAAAATCGCACTTGTAATTGACCTGCGAAGCGGAGATATGTTCGGTCAGCTTTTTGATTCTCTCGACGAGCTTACCAATAACAATATAAAATACGATATTCTATTCCTTTATTCGAGTGATACTTCACTTGTAAGCAGATATAAACAAAACAGAAGAAATCACCCGCTATCCTCGGGCGGCGAACTATTGGACAGCATAAAAAAGGAACGGGAAATACTTGCAGATGTCCGCAGTCGCGCAACATATATTATCGATACATCAAGACTTAGTCCTGCTGAATTTAAGGACGAGCTTGTGTCCGTGTTCAGCGGAAAATCTGCATACAAAGGAATTGTAATTGAGGTAATGTCCTTTGGATTCAAACACGGTCTGCCGATTGATGTTGACCTTGTTTTTGATGTTCGATTCCTCCCCAATCCATATTATGTTGATGAACTTCGTGATAAAACGGGGCTGGACAGTGAAGTGTCAGACTTCGTCTTTTCCTTCCCTCAAACAGGAATTTTCCTTGAAAAGCTGAATGATATGCTTGATTTTTTAATGGGTCATTACATTGAGGAAGGGAAAAATCAACTTGTTATAGCAATAGGTTGTACGGGCGGTAAACATCGGAGCGTTGCAATTGCTGAAGCTGTTGCAAAATTCTTATCTGAAAAAAATTACCGTGTTACAAAAAAACATCGCGACTATGCAAAACCTAACTGAAAAGGTTTAGTCGCACACTTAAAAGTGTGCGACTTTTTTTTCATATTTTTACTTGATTTATAATATATTATACAAAAAGAGAAAAGAGGTTGTATTATGCAAAGAAGGTCATCGAGAAGCAGACCTCAACAGAAAAAAACTAGCGGAAACGGAAAAATTTTTGTTCAGGTTATTCTTTGTATTGCAATAATTTGCGGATTTATGATGTTTAAGGATTCTGCATTACCTAACGGGAAAACTCCGCGCGAGTACGCTGAAAAGATACTGACTACAACGGTAAATCTGCCTGAAATTATAGCGCGGTTTAAAGAAGATGCAGTCCTTCCTGCCGGTACAGATGTTGTTAAACCATGAGAAACTTTTTTTGGTTACATAAAAATCTTTTAATAGAAATATCACTTCTTGCCGCTGCTGCTCTTTCCATTGCAGTAAGCGGCATAAATATTTACTATCTTCTTTTTTCGCTTGTAATACACGAACTCGGGCATATTTTTTTTGCGTTAATATGCGGCGCGCACCTTGACAATTTCACGCTTCACGGCTTTGGTGTAGAGATATCTTTTCCGGGCAAATCCCCCTCCCCTCGAACATTACTTTTTATTTCGGCAGGAGGTCCGATTGCGAGTCTGATAGTATCAGCCTTTGCATACTGCTTGAATCTTAATACCCTTTTTCTGATAAATATATCTATAACCGCAATAAACCTGCTGCCCGTTTATCCGCTTGACGGAGGATACATATTTTCAGGAATATTATCTTGCTTTTTAAGCCGCAAAAGTATTTATAAAGTTATGAAGAATATCGGTCAGTTCATCGGACTTGTAATTAGTTTTTGCGGAATATTGGTTCTTTATGTTTCAACCTTTAATATCAGTTTGATTTATATTGGTCTTTTCGTTTTTTTCTCTGCAAAAAACCAGCAAAATCTCGTAATTGAAGTGACCTCTGCCGAACACTCCGCGGTTGAAAAAAGCAGTGTGTTTGTTCTGAGTGATAATCTGTCATTACTAGAAGCAGCCGGGAGCTTGCCTGTAAATTCTATCGGGGTGGTAAAGGACAAAAAAGGGAAAGTAAGTTCTATTGTAACTCCACTCTATCTATATGAAAAATATATGAAAAACCCCGAGCTTAAAACTTTGAAAAATCTTGAAAAACAAATCCGTAATAACGGTGTATATGAATAATAAAAGCGGTGAAATACTTATCGTATTCCACCGCTTCATTATGCTTTTTAACCTTTAACTGCGCCGACTGTAATACCCTTAACAAAATATTTCTGGAAGAAGGGGTAAGCAATTACAAGCGGCATAGCAACCATCATTGTAAGACCCATTCTGAAACCGTCAGAAGGCATTTCACGTTGCATGCGCTCTAATTCTTCCGGAGTCATATTGTTTGCATTAGTCGCAAGGTATTCAATATTTTTTTCAATTTTCTTAAGCACCAGCTGAATAGGCGCCCAGGCATTATTTGTTGGCATATAGAGGTAGGATGTATTCCAGTCGTTCCACAAAGAAACTGCTCTCATAAGACCGATTGTTGCAAGAACAGGAACGGCCATTGGAAGAACAATCTGATAGAAACAACGGAATTCGCTCGCCCCGTCTATCTTGGCCGATTCAATAACCGAGTCCGGAATGGACGTTCGCATATATGTTCTGACAATGAGGATATTCATCGCACCAACTGCACCTGCAAGAATGAGGATAAGCGGGTTATCACGAAGATTATACATTGTGGTGTTAACAATATATGAAGATACCATACCACCTGAGAATAGGGTCGTGAAATAGGCAAAGAAACTGAGCTGATAACCCCATGGGAAGCTTTGTCTTGAAATTGCATATGCAAACATACTTACAACTGCAAGAGTAAGAATTGTGCCAACAACAGTGATAAGAACTGTTACACCGTAAGCTCGCCATACCATGCTGCCGTTTTCAAAAATGTACTCATAAGATTTTGTACTGAAAACCTTTGGGATAAATCCATAACCATCAGCTGCGAGAGAAAACTCGTCCGTAAATGAAATGGATAATGTGAGCCACATGGGGATTATACAAAGTGCTGAAAGTCCGGTTGTAAAAATTATTGAGAAAATTTTCACAAGAATAGGAATATCAGCTGTTAAATCCTTTTTCTTTTTTCTTTTGGTATTTACAGTAGTTGAAACTTGCATTCTTTCCAATCCTCCTTATTAAAACATTGCGTTTTCGGGTGACACTTTTTTAATAATAGCATTGGATATAATAACGAGCAAGAAACCAACTGTTGATTGGAAGAAGCCTGCAGCTGAGGACATACCGAGAGAACCACCTGCAAGAGTAATGCCGTTGTATATATAAGTGTCAAGTGTCTGAGTAGTAGAGTAAAGTGCACCTGAGTTTCTTGGAACATTATAGAACAAGCCGAAATCACTGTAAAGAATACCACCAATACCCATAATTACCATGATAATGATAATTGACTGGAGAAGCGGTATGGTTATATATTTAACCTGCTGCCACCAAGTAGCACCATCAATTCTTGCTGCTTCATAAAGTTCGGAGTCAATACCCCTGATATTTGAGTAGTATATAATACTACCATACCCTATGACCTTCCAAACCTGGAAGGACGTCAGTATAAAAGGCCAATATTTAGGTTCAGAATACCACTGAATGTTAGTTCCGAGTATCTGGTTAAAAAGACCTCTTTCCGAATCTAAAAGAGCTTGACCAAAGTAAGCGACAACAACCCACGATAAAAAGTGCGGCAGAATAGAAACTGTCTGGTTGAATCTGTTTAGTTTACTACCGGAAAGGCTATCATACATAATAGCAAGGAATATTTCAATAATTTTAACAACTATCAGTGAGAATAACGCATACAGAATTGTATTTCTTAAAATAAGAAAGGCGTCACCTGACATAACAAGAAACTTAAAATTGTTAAGTCCTGCCCATTTTGAGCCAATTATGCCTCTTGCAAAGTTAAAATTTTTGAATGCGATTAAAAGTCCGAACATCGGTATGTAGTTAAATAAAATAAAAAATGCTACGCCGGGAAAGACCATCGCAAGCAAAGGACCATTTTTTTTAACTGTTTTTAAAAACTTCATGTAAGCCTCCTATGTTTTGTTGCCGAGGAAGGCCGACGTTTGGGGCAGGATTATTCCCTACCCCAAGCCGTCAGTCATAATTTGAATTTGTACGGCAATTCTAAAAAATTTTACTGGATATCGTATTCAATTGAACCAACGTATGGTCTTTTTTCCGATACGTCATTCCAAATGAATAACTTAGCTTTGCCGCCCGAAACTGTTGTCGGAATTATCGTTCCGAGACCGATGGTGTCAGAAGATCCCGCAGCAATTACTTTTTTTGAGGTAACCATTTTGTCAATAAGACCGTTGTCGTCGTAAAGTGCGCAAACGATTGTAACCGTTTTACTGTTTGAAGCATCTTTGTTTTTAAGATTAATTGTACATCCCTGAAGAGAGTTGTCGCCTGTAAAATATGATGGATGTGTAATTGTTGAAGTACCAACACCTGAAATTAAGGTTGATGATTCAACTTCTAAAATCGGAGCAGGTTCAACTGTGAACTCAATTTTATTAATTCCTGATACTGCAATGTCTCCTGCTTTTTTACATCCGCTGAAATCAATTTCATATCTTACGTTAAAATCAAGATAGTATGGAGTTGCCGGGTTTGAATCATTATCAAAAACAACATCAACAACATTTGTGTTAACAGCATTTCTTGTAGCAGTAAAGTCAACAAATGCCGCTCCTGCTTTTTTCATTGAAACGAGAACGGTGTTAACCTCGTCGTTAAATGTAATGGAAACTTTTCCTTCTTTGTAATAAACATTTGTAGCGCCATTTGCAACCGAAGTTGCTGTGCAAACAAAATCACCGGAGGCTAATGCTGCAAATGAAAGGGATAATACAAGCGCAAGCGCCAGACAAACTATTTTTTTCATTTTTCTTTCCTCCTTTACTGAATTGCACTGGATGAGCCAAATGCTGCTGAAGCATCAAAGTCATACAGGTTACCAAAGCTTAAAGCTTTTACCTTCATACCCGGCGCTGTGATTTTACTTGCAAAAGATATTTCATCGCCCTGGTTAGCTAATGTATAAGTATAGCCTACGAGGTTATCGGCAGAATCGTATATACCTATAAGTAGATATGAACCTTCTGCAGCTGTGCTGACTTTAGCTGTGAAGTTAGCCTGTTTGCCAACCTCTAAAGTTGTAATTGCAGAACCCGCAGTATCACCAAGACCAGATTTAGCTGAGAAAGAAATCACGTTTGTAGGAGCAGCCGCAACATCAAAGGAAGCAGAATCTCTTGCACTGTCAATCGCCATGCCTACTTCATTTGTAACCGTTGAATCAAAGCTTACTGTGTAGGTTGCGCCGGCTGATACGCCATACGGGAATTTGATTTCAAGCAATGAATAAACTTCGTTTGTATCTTCATCATATACAATCTCGGTATCACCGATTTCATATAAGCCGGATGGTAATGGTATTGAATCTTTTTCTACCGTTACACTTTCCCTTGATAGTGTTGCACTGCCAACGGGCTGTGAAAATTTAACTTTTGCAGATGTTGCAGAGGTTGCAATTTCAGTATCGTGTGATGAAGCATAGAATGCCCCTGCTTCATTTTTAATTGTATAGCAAAGAACATTTGCAACTGCACCCGGATTAGCGTGTCTAAAAATAACTGCAACGCCGTCAATAGTATAGTTTCCGATTTCGGTGTGAGTTGCTCTGACCGGGTTGCCAAGTGTTGCAGTAACAGAACTTGGGTTATACCATGGAGCTCCGTCAATGAATCTATCTATAACAATGCCTGTATTGGCTCCATTTGCTTTAATAGCTGCTGTATAACGCTGTAATCTTCCGTTTTCAAGAACGGGGAAGGTAATATTTGTTGAATAGTTTCCTCCACCAGTTCTCGGATCAAGATACAAATAATCAGTAAATGCATCACCCACTTTGGCTTCAGTCAGACCAAAGAAAGATCTGTTGCCGTAAGTCTTTGAACCGTCTGTCTCATTTTTATGTCTCAGTATTTCAATAGGATTATAATACAGGTTGCTTGTTTTATTCGGGTTCCCGTAAGTAATGTAATCAACTGAAACAACATAAATCTCATCCGTATTTTCTAATGCAGTCCATTCATCACCAAACATAGCCCATACAGATGAACCCGAACCTGTACCGATTAAATTACCGTCTGCATCAACCTTATACATTTTATAAAATGTTGTATTTCCTATTTTAGGAAATGTTGTTGCGGCAGTAGTTCCTTCGTTCCAGTCCAAAAAATAACGATCGGCATTTCTATCACGAAGCTCTGGGAGGGATGCAGAAATCTTATTCCCCGTACCATCTAGTCTTCCGTTTTGGAAATCACCATAGCTACCACGACCGACCCAGTATATGCCTGCACCTGATTTGTCACCGCTGACACTTTTCATGGCTGTTACACTGTTATATTTTCCGAAATCTTCATATACATAAACATTATTAGCAGTTTGCTCAGCTAAAATAGTAACTGAAGCCAGCATAAATACAGCAAGCATGAGTGACAAAATTCTTTTTGTTCTCATATTTATTTCCTCCTATTATTTTGTTAAATAAAATAAGCCATGCACTTCTCTCCCCCGTTGGGGGAAGACGGACAAAAGAAAGTCCGTCTTTTTTTATAGAGGAGTTTTTTGAACTTATCAGCCGCTTAAGCGACTGTTAATGTTAAGGTCTTAGAATAAAGATTTCACAAGTTGCTGCTGAAACCTTTCTGTAAATAACACTGTCGCCTACTTTGAGGTCTTCAAGAGTAGCTGGTTCACAGAGCCCTGATTTAAGATGTAAAATTACACCTGAACCGACAATACTTGCGTTACCACCAGGTACAGGATTAAGCTTACCAACATATTTGAGACCTGAAACAGGACCGTTAGGACCTCCAATGTTAACAAGAGCACCGTCTACGCCATAAGTTTTTACTACATAACCAAGGTTAACGTGAGTATAAGAAGCATCATTGTTCCAATATTCACCCCAAAGTTTTCCGTAAACGAGACTTTCTATATCTTCAATAAACTCATGGTCGACAATTACACGGAAACCTGATACTTCACCGATACTGTTGAAGTTACACTCAATAATGTCACCCTTTTCAATATCAGTCCAGTTAATAGCAGTCTGCTGTGAACCCGAGAAATTTAAGTCATTTTCAAATGTATAACCGGGTTGTCTCTTATACTGGAGTGATGATTCTTTAAGCTTACCGGAAGGAAGAAGTATTTTTGTTTCAACTCCCATTGTTGATGGACGCTGAACTGTAATCTGGCGTTTTTCTTCCTGTGAAACATCATCAAAGATATCTTTTACGTCAATTACTACACCGTATTTAAGGTCATTATTATAGTAACCAGAACTAAAGCCATTGGCTGTAATGGGATCTGAACCACCCTTCGGTGAATCAGCATAGTACTCAATTAATACTGAAGGCACATACGCTTCAGATACATCATAAAGCTGGAGATATTCACCGTTGTAGAACGCATTAATATAGAAGGAGTCGTTTTTGTCAAATGCTTTGCCGGGAAGCTCAACCTTCCAATATCTTGTGTCCTGAAGAGTCGGGAATGTATCATAACAACCTGGAGCAGCACTATCAGGAAGTTTGCCATTGCTCTTAACTGTGCCCGGAACCATATCAACATACACCTGAACACGGAGAGTGTCTGTTGCAACCTGGTAGAGACCGTCAATTTCACTTCTGCTATAGAGGAATCCCTCTTTATCAAGAGTAAAGTTGTTTTTGTCATAGCCGAGATAAGCCGGATCATAATCAGGGTTATCTGTTGTTGAATAATAACCGAGTGTTGTAGACGGTGTTGCGTCCTTTTCATTGACAGGGAGAATATGATTAATTAACTTTTCATTTGCTCTGTCAACTGCAAGATAAAGTTGAGAAATTTCACCATCATCATCAAGTACATATCTTACAAGCTGATGTTTAAAGTAGCCATCAGGTGTGAAGAAGTTTGTATTGCTATTAGAATTAATTCTTGTAGCATCTTGATATTTGAATTTTTTACCATTAACCTTACAATCTAAGTCTGTTACATAACCTGATTCTTTAAGAGTTGTAAAATCAATGATCTTTATAACTGCCTGACCTGTGCCGCCACGAGCTTCACTAATGCCTGACATATAGCCATATTTCTTTTCTACCTTAGAGTCTGCATATGGAGATACAATATCTACAATGTCAATAACCTGACCTTTTTCATTGAGAACAAGAGTAGCTGTTGAACCAATTGCAACTGCATTTACATAACCACTGTTAATGAGGTCATAATAGTATTCGTTGAATTCGTAAATAACGCCGTCTATACCTACAGCATTACCTCTTTTTGTCGTTATTTTTCCTTTTACCGTAGTAGTATCTACGACATTAATTGTAATTACATCACTGTTTGCAATATCCGGAGCCATAATTACATTGTTCTCAACTGTGTTATATGTTACACTGCCGGCTGCAACCTCAACATAGCTACCGGTTGGGATAGCCATTATATCCACAGTTTTTCCGCCTAAATAAATATATGACTGAATATCTTTAACGTCAATTGTAGAACTTGTAAAGAGGTCGCTGATTGTTGTAGCACCGGTACCGCCCACTTTGAAATAAACCATAGTGTTAATGTTAACTACATCGTAAACTTCGTCACCGTTTGTGTCGATAAGTGTAACTTTTCCGTGATCCGGTTTGAAATATGCGTTATTAGGTGTGCCCATATTCTGACCGTTGATAATTACTCTTGCAGATGAAGGGAAGGATACAACCTCAGTAGCACCATTTTCATCTGTGTATTGATATGTAAGGTTATTATAACCTACAATATCTTCAGCTTCGAGCACAAGCTCTTGTGAAGTTCTGTATTTTTCAACGTGAACTAGCTGAGCATCTGCATATGCACTTGTTAAAATATATTTAACATTGTAACCTACATAGTCAGAATAGTCATAACCGTTAGTTTTGTAAATCTTTCCGTCGATTACTGCTTGTTTTGAAGTAACCGGTGTGACACCTGCGATACTTGCGTCACCATTGGCCTGAAGAACACCTGTTCTGAGAACATAACCATATTTAGCTTCAATATATGTACGGTCACTTTCTCTGAACTGGATACCTTCAGCATCAATTGAAACGATTTCCATTATTTTTGTAGTTAGCATATTGATCATCATTTTACCGATGTCATAGTATGTGAGACCTTCTGCGCTCTGAACTCCTCTGGTAAGACCAAGAGTCTGTACCTTACTATTGTACTGAGCGTCTGTCCATCCTGCCTGTTTTGCAAATGCTGTATAACCGAGTTCTGCGAGGAGAATACGGCCGCCGTCCATTGCAGATGCATTTGCCATCGGAGAGAAAGAACCGTCAGCAAGTGCACCCATGAGTCCTTCTTTTGTTACCGCATTTATTAGCGGGAAGAATTTGTGTTTCTGCGGAACGTCAGGGAATGTTGGTTCCCCCTCCGGATCAAGACTGATTTTTGTCAACTCAACTGCTATTTCAGCAAGCTGATATCTTGTGATAGGTGTTGTGTCATCACTGAAGTCTGTATTTATACCCAGTGTTTTGAGTATTGCAAACTCATCTTCAGCTGCCTGTACATTGCCTATAGTGAAGAAGGATAATACAAGCGTAAGAACAACTACCAGTGAAATAATTTTTTTAGTTTTCATTGTTGTCCCCTTTCTTCTGCATTATGCAGAATGAATTTGGTTAGTTTATTTTGATGATTTAGTTTTTTGGTTGATACCAACAATTGGGCGTACCATGTACTTTTTTCGCAAGAGCTTCAATAAAGTACCAGTCTCCATAAACGGTATACTGCATGTTACCGTTTGAATGGCTTAACAAGCCGGGAATACTTTCGTCTTTATTTAAATACTTGTCACAAAGACTCTGCAGCATTTTGTCCGCATATTCCGTAAGCTCAGGTTCAGGTGAAATATCGTTCATTAAAAGGATTGCACAACTAATGATTGCCGCTGCTGATGTGTCGATATTTTTATCGAGATTTGCAGGGTCTGTGCCATCCCAATCAGCTTTTTCTGCGCTGCAAGCCCTTGCAGGCTCGTTTTCGGGCAGTCTGAAATCCCAGATAGGAATAAGATCAGCATTCTTGTTCTCTTCTATCCACTTTTTAAGAACGTTTTTGGCAAGCTCAAGATAGTGCTTGTTACCAGTATATGCTGCTGCGATTGTAAGTCCGTAAACTACCCAACCTGTTCCTCTTGCCCAATGTGAGCCTTCTTTGTATCCACAGCTGTTTTGCTCGTATTTGGGAGATCCGTCCTCATAAAATTTAAATGCGTGAGCCACAGACCAATCGCTTCTTATAAGATGTTTTTCAACATTTTCTATATGTGCTTCGGCAATGTCTTTATAATAGAATTTACCGGTTTCCTGCCATGCCCAGAACAAAAGTGAAATGTTCATGGTAGAGTCGGCTATCATCCAACGATGATTCATTTCGCTGCCGTCAAGATCTGACCATGCTTCGATATATCCGCCTTTTATGTCAAATCTCTTACATAGCTCATCAGCCGCCTTAATGGCATCATCCTTATGCATCGGGTCCCCTGTCAATCTGTAAAGCTCTACGCTGTAGGGCATATACAAAAATCCAAGGTCGTGCATATATTTCATTCCGTCACCGAACATCTTTTTATGATATTCGTATTTAAATTTATTAGCCCATTTTAATAGATTTGCGTCCTTTTCATTTTTATAGAATAGAGGAGCCAATCCCGTTACAAATGAACCAAGCCAAACCCACTTATCAACAAGTGGTGTGTAAGTTTTTCCTTCAACGTAGTAATTTCCGTCCTTCTGTCCTCCGAGTTCGGGAACTGTCTGATGGAATTTCTCCATGTGAACATCAAACTTTTTTCTGCATAACTCGTATGCCTTTAAAAAGTCCATTATTAATCCTCCAAAAACATCTCTTCATTGATGCCCGGCGAACTGTTGTCCTATAGTTTTTCAATCGCCAAACATATTAGTAAGCTTATTTTATGAAACTTTTATTTTATCTTTCTAAGGTCATAGCTGAGTTTTGCAGCCTGTGCACGGGTAGCCGTCTGATAACCTGCAAAAACACCTTCTGAAACACCATTAATGATTTCTGCCTGATATAGTGCATTTACCGCTTCAACAGCATAATCATCAACGGATGAAATATCCTTAGGTTGCTTATTCGATTTTGCATTAATTGCAATACCCTTGAATTTAGCAACTCTGTACATAATTACTGTCATATCCTGTCTTGAGATGTTTTGGCCAACACCAAATTCATCAGCTGATATACCGTTGATAATTCCAAGCTCAACAGCTGTATTAATATAAGGTGCATACCATTCATTCTGGTCAACATCATCAAACGAAGCTTTCTTGCCTGTACCAACAAGATTAAATGCATTTACTATTATTTTAACAAACTGTTCTCTTGTAACATTTGCATCAGGATCGAACCGGTTTTCAGAAACACCGTCGATAACTTTTTCAAGATAGAGCGCTCGGATTGCTTCTACTGCCCAGTCAACACCGGCAAGGTCAGTAAACGGAAGAACTTTATCTCCTACTATAGGATTAACAAGTCCAACCGATACGGATGTGCCTGATCCTCCTCCGGATGGACCGGCAGAAGAGTCAGATGGTGCCGTAGGTTCGGAAATCGAAGGCAATGCCGCAAGCAGTGCATTGAATCTGTTTTGCAGAGCATCAAGAGTTGTATATGTACCTGCCATATATGCCCCTGCATATTCGAGTCTTGTAGGAGTTGTTGCAAGAGAATCAAATGTTGTAAAATCTAACGTAAAGGTTGTTCCGCCACCGGAAAGATTTGTCGCAGTTCCGTAATTTTTATAATTACCGTTTTCACTTCTGAGGAAGCTAATAATTTCTGTGTTATATTTCTTTGACGCAACATCAAGGAAAGTAGCCGCTTCAAACTGATTTTTAAAATCAGATACCGAAACGTATGTATAGTTTGCAAGGATTGCGGATACTGCCGATTTATCTGCAGTTCCGTCTTCAAACCAAACTTTCGCTTTATCTGTTAAAGTTATGCCTGCACCATCATAATACGAGGTTAATACACCCTGAATACTTGATGCAACATGGCTGTTGATCATTGCATTTAAAACTTCACTTTTGACATTAGCGCAAAAATCCAAATCATTTATATGAGTCAAAAGATCATATGGATCATAGGCATTTTCAACTTGATAAGCGTATGTATTATTAAGTGCTGCACGAACAATCGGATCAAGAGCAGTTGCATTATAAACATTAGGTAAATCCTAGGAAAGAACTGTTTGTGCTTCTGTTATTGATTTTGTTCCTGCCAAAACTTCTCTTATATATGCCTGCGTCTGATCGTAGGTCATATACATAAAATTCTTTGTAAGTTTTGTTGTTCCGCTTGCTTTTGCAACGCTTACTTCTACTGTAAAGATACTGTCGAGGGCTGCCAGACTGGTTTTTGTCATTGAACCGGTTGAACTTGTGCT
>JBAYOS010000018.1:0-14159 GCA_041678125.1 Monoglobales bacterium | reverse complement strand
CATTTAAAGAGCCGCCCGTGTAAGTTTTTCTGATTTGTTCATTGAAATCTGTTATGCTGTGGATGTTAGTTCCGTTTATTTTCGTAATAATGTCATTTGTTTTTATAACAGGATTAGTGCTTGATTTTACGGTCAGTCCGTTTCTGTTCGGCAGACCAATCCTTGCCTCCCACGACTCCTGGAGGGTAATGCCGAAATCGGGTCGGTTGACCTTGCCAAATTCCTCAAGCTGATTTACTATGTACAAGACTGTATCTACAGGTATGGAAAAACCCATTCCCTCAATACCTATTCCTGAATATTTTGATGAATTAATGCCCACAAGTTCTCCGTTTAAGTTTATAAGAGGCCCGCCGGAATTCCCTCCGTTGATTGCAACGTCCGATTGGGTAAAAGAATAGTATTCGCCGATATTTACATTTTTACCGCTGACAATGCCTTTTGAAGCAGAATTCATCATGTTAAGAGACAGAGGTGTTCCGATAGCGATTACTGTTGAGCCGACGGAAATGCTGTCTTCGCTTCCGAATGTGACAGGGGTCAGGCCAAGCTTGTTGATTTTTATAAGAGCAAGATCGGCCTTTTCGTCCATAGCCTTGATTGTGGCTGGAAGTGTATCGCCGTTTGAAAAGCAGACGGTTATATTTTCAATGTTTTTGACCACATGTGCGTTTGTGAGAATCAGCCCGTTGTTCTTAATGATAACGCCCGCACCATGAGCATAGGAAGTGTTGTAGTTCAGTGCCTGCTGGGACATATATTCGGGCTTGTAGTTGCCGACTATTGCAACGACGGATTTGCTCGCCTTTTCAATTGCGGATATGACCTGATAATCGGGGCGAAAATCAACTATAGCTGAGTTTGTACTCTCGTCCCATGATACATTTGCCCCAAGCTCTTCGCTTAGTGCTCTGACGGGTAAATACACTCGGTCATTAATCATTACCGCGTTAGCCGGAATTGTTTTTCCGTTCACAATTACCTTAGCATCTCCCGCAGCAAGTGCTGTGGTGCAAATTAGTGCCAGACCAATTAAAACAGTTAAAAATTTTTTCATCTCCGCCTCCGAATATTTAATTTTGTTTTATTTTACCATACTTTCTGTATATTTGCAACCGAAAAAAACCAAAAATGTATGTGTTGATATTATAAAATATCTGTGATATAATGGTTTTATGAGGATTTATCGGCAATAAAAATTTTTACTGATAAATCACTTGAATTACATCTTTCGACAAAATATGACAGAATGTGACAAGAAGGGTGAGGGACAATGACGCTGCCGAAAAATGTTATAAAAGTTATTGACATACTGTCTGGCAATGGCTATGAGGCCTATGTCGTAGGCGGCAGCGTGCGTGATATGATTATGGGCAAAACTCCGTCCGATTACGACATCACTACGTCCGCCCTGCCCGAGCAGACCAAAGAGTGCTTTAAGGATTATACGGTGGTTGAAACGGGGTTAAAGCACGGAACCGTTACAGTTGTTATGGGGGGCGAAAATATCGAAATTACCACATATAGAGTGGATGGGGAATATCTCGATAACAGACGTCCTGAATATGTTTCTTTTACAAGATCGCTTTATGAGGATTTAAAACGGCGTGATTTTACTATTAACGCCGTAGCCTTTAGCCCGAAAACCGGAATAATTGACCCGATGGGCGGAGCAAATGATATAAAAAACGGGGTTATACGGTGCGTAGGCGACGCTGACAGGCGGTTTAACGAGGACGGGCTTCGGATTTTGCGGGCAATAAGATTTGCGGCGCAGACGGGGTTTGAAATTGAGAAGGATACTGCACGGTCGATAAGAGAAAATAAAAATCTGATTAAAAATATATCGGCTGAACGAATTTTTGTTGAGCTGAAAAAACTTTTGTGCGGCGGTTTTGCGCATAGGGTGATTAGTGAATATTTAGAGGTTTTGGGGGTGTTTTTGCCCGAGGTTTTACCCATGGCAGGGTTTGAGCAGAACACAAAATACCACTACTGCGATGTGCTTGAGCATACTTTGACCGCGCTTGAGAATTCCGAAGATGACGAGATAACAAGGCTTGCGGTTTTTCTGCATGATATAGGGAAGCCAACGGCTGGTTATACCGACGAAAACGGCGTTACTCACTTTATGGGTCATGAGGAGATAAGCCGGAAAATTGCGAGGGACATACTTAGCAGGTTAAAGTCTGACAATGAAACGAAAGCAAAGGTTTGCAAGCTGATAGAATTTCACGGAGAAAATATAAGTCCGACTGAACTTGAAATAAAGAAATTTATTTCAGAGCATGGGTTTGATTTTACGAAACAGCTTCTAAAAATAAAAAAAGCGGATGCCTCTGCAAAGGCGGAGGAATACCGAAATCCGCCTGAAATTACAGAGGCGGAGGAGATTATCAGCAGGCTGGAAACAAGAAAAGAGCCGATTTTTCTGTCTGACCTTGAGGTGTCCGGCAGTGACCTTATTATGCTTGGAATATCAGGGAAAAGGGTAGGAGAGATATTAAAAAGACTGCTTGGGGCTGTCCTTGAGGACAAGCATCAAAACAACAGAGAAACAATACTTGCTATGGCGGAGGAAATTATAAAAAATGAAACTGATGAGTAAAGAAGGCAGAGACCTTTTTTTAAAATACTATAAACCATATATCAAAATTGTAATTCTGGACCTGATATGCGCAGTGCTGACAACCCTGTGCGAGCTTGTATTTCCAATGATAATCAGGCATATAACCAATTCCGCACTTACAGGCGGACAGCAGCTTATAATGTCGGCTGTTCTTCGAATGGGCGGAGTTTATCTTTTTCTGAGGCTTATTGATACAGCCGCAAATTATTATATGTCAAATACAGGGCACGTAATGGGGGCGCGAATGGAAACGGATATGCGAAGAGATATGTTCTCGCATCTGCAAAAGCTTTCGTTCAGCTATTACGACGAGGCAAAGGTCGGGCAGATAATGTCCCGAATTACAAATGATTTGTTTGATATAGCGGAATTTGCACACCACTTCCCCGAGGAAATGTTTATTGCAGGCATAAAAATAATCGGTTCATTTATAATTCTTGCAAGGATAAATGTGATTTTGACAGTTCTGCTATTTTTGCTTCTGCCGCTTATGCTTTTAGGCAGAATTCTGTTCCGCAAAAGAATGCAGCGGGCATTTAAAGAGCAGCGCCAACAGATTGGCGAGCTTAATGCCGAAGTGGAGGACAGTCTGCTTGGTATCCGTGTGGTGAAAAGCTTTGCCAATGAAGATATTGAGATTGAAAAGTTCAGAAAAAGCAATGCGAAGTTTTTGGAGAAAAAGAAAAGTGCGTATAAATATATGGCGCTTTTCCACTCCAGTACAAGAATTTTTGACGGAATAATGTATATTGCGGTAATCGTCGTGGGTGCCTCGTTTATGATTCGCGGTCTGATAAGCGCGGGCGATTTGGTGGCATACGTTCTTTATATCCAAACACTTATTGCATCTGTCAGAACAATTGTGCAATTCACCGAGCAGTTTGAACGTGGCAGAACGGGTATAGAAAGGTTTGCCGAAATAATGAATCAGCCGGTGGAAATTTATGATTTGCCGGATGCAAAACCGATTGAAAAGGCAGAAGGGAACATTTCATTTAAAAATGTAAGCTTTAAATATTCGGACAACCTTGATGAAGTTTTGACAAATATTGATATTGAGATTAAAAAGGGCGAAAATATTGCCATTGTGGGGCCTTCGGGTGGCGGAAAAACCACGCTGTGCAACCTTATACCGAGGTTTTATGAGCTTACAGAGGGGGATATTTTAATTGACGGCAAAAGCATTAAGGATATTACCTTAAAGTCGCTGCGTGAGAATATCGGAATTGTCCAGCAGGACGTCTATTTATTCAGCGGAACGGTGCTTGATAACATCTCATACGGCAGGCCGGGGGCAACCATGGCGGAGATAGTGGAGGCGGCAAAGGCTGCAGGTGCGCACGGATTTATTACCTCGCTGAAGGACGGATATAATACATATGTGGGGGAGAGAGGCGTCAAGCTTTCGGGCGGTCAGAAACAAAGGATTTCTATTGCAAGACTGTTTTTGAAAAACCCCCCTGTTCTCATTTTAGACGAGGCGACAAGTGCGCTTGACAATGAAAATGAGCTGATAGTCCAAAAATCGCTTGAAAAGCTTTCAAAGGGCAGAACAACATTTACCATCGCACACAGACTCACCACCATCCGAAATGCCACAAGAATTCTTGTTTTAACGGACGAGGGAATTGTTGAGGAAGGTACACACAGGGAGCTTGTTGAAAAGGGCGGAGAATACGCCAAACTCTATCAAATGTATACTGACAGATAAAAAATCGGCGGTGCTACATAGGGATTATTAGCCCAAAAACCATTATTTTAGCGCATAGCTGTGTCGAAAGCGTTTGAAATCCGCCAAGGATGTCTGCACACTTTCTCCTTGCTCTGCATCAAAAATATTGATTTTTGTGGTGCTTTGCAGTTTTGGGATAGAATTTTTCGTATTAATACAAATAATAAAAACGGTGTAATACTAACGTATTTCACCGTTTTTTTGTGCAGTATTAGTCGAAAAGGGCATTCCAAAACCGATTCACCCCTACGTGACACCGCCGTTGTGTAATGGCATTTTTATTGATTAAATTCTTTCTTCTGTCTCTTTTTTGATTTTTGCGATAAACTCGTCAAGAGTCATTGTTTCGGTCTGACCGCCGTCACGGTAACGAACGGAAACTGTTCCGTTTTCAGCTTCCTGCTGGCCGATTACAAGCATATAAGGTACGCGGTCAACAACCTGCGCTTCTCTTATCATATAACCGATTTTTTCGTTTCTGTCGTCAAGCTCTGCACGGATTTTTGCATCGCGAAGCGCCTGATAAACCTTGCCGCCGTACTCAGCACATTTTTCTGAAACGAGGAGAACTTTCGTCTGAACGGGAGCAAGCCAGACGGGGAATTTGCCTGCGAAATGCTCTGTAATGATACCGATAAATCTCTCGATTGAACCGAAGCAAACGCGGTGAATCATAATGGGACGCTGTCTTTCGTTATTTTCGTCAACATACTCAAGGTCGAAGTTTATCGGCATCTGGAAGTCAAGCTGAATGGTACCGCACTGCCATGTTCTGCCGAGTGAGTCTTCAAGGTGGAAGTCAATTTTCGGGCCGTAGAAGGCTCCGTCGCCCTCATTTATTGTATAGGGCAGACCAAGCTGTTTGAGCGCGGTTTCAAGCCCTTCCGTAGCTGCCTGCCAATCCTCGTCACTGCCCATGCTGTCTTCGGGACGGGTTGAAAGCTCAACCGAATATTTGAATCCGAATTTTGTGTAGACCTCGTTTATAAGGTCAACAACGCTGATAATTTCGTCTGTAATCTGGTCGCGGCGCATAAAGATGTGAGCATCGTCCTGAGTGAAACAACGAACACGGAAAAGTCCATGAAGGGCGCCTTTAAGCTCGTGACGGTGAACTATACCAAGCTCACCTGCGCGGATGGGAAGCTCGCGGTAGCTATGAGGCTTTGCCGCATAAACCATAACGCCACCCGGGCAGTTCATGGGTTTCACGCAGTAGGTATCATCATCTATAATCGTGGAATACATATTGTCTTTATAGTGATCCCAGTGGCCGCTTGTTTCCCAAAGGTGACGGTTCATTATAAGCGGAGTTGAAATTTCTACATAGTTTTCTCTTGTGTGAATTTCTCTCCAATACTCGATAAGGGCGTTTTTAAGCGCCATACCTTTCGGAAGGAAGAAGGGGAATCCGGGAGCTTCTTCGCTCATCATGAAAAGTCCCATTTCTTTGCCGATTTTGCGGTGGTCGCGTTTTTCAGCCTCTTCGAGAAGAACAAGGTAATCGTCAAGCTCTTTCTGTGTGCGGAAAGCGATACCGTTAACGCGGGTAAGCATTGTGTTATTTTTATCATTTTTCCAGTATGCGCCCGACTGTCCCATAATTTTAAAGGCCTTTAAAGCTTTTGTGTAGGGGAGGTGAGGGCCGACGCACATGTCAACATAGTCGCCCTGCTTATAGAAGCTGATTACAGCATCTTCGTCAAGGTCGCCGATATGCTCAACCTTGTATTTTTCGCCAAGCTCTTCCATGTGTTTTATTGCTTCTTCTCTGGGAAGAATGTAAGGCTTTATAGGAAGATTTTCTTTAACGATTTTTTTCATTTCATTTTCAATGTTTAAAAGGTCCTCATCTGTCAGCTTGGTATCACCAAGGTCAACATCATAGTAAAAACCTTTTTCTGTTGCCGGGCCGTATGCAAAATCGGCATGTGGGAAAAGGCGTTTAATCGCCTGAGCCATTACATGTGCCGCTGTGTGGCGAATGACGTGCAGTTCCTCTTCGGGAGCACATTCTTCAACAGTTCCGTTGTTTAAAATTACTTTCATAACATATCTCCAATCTGAAATTTGTATTTAAAATAAAAACCCTTGACAATTATGGCAAATTCCAAAACTGTCAAGGGTGCATTAGCTGATGCACGGTTCCACCTTGATTTTTAACTCTATTTTCCTTTTAACGAAAAGGTTACGGCGCCACTTACTGTTATTTGGGCAGCGCAGCTCCGGAGCGGTTTTCACAAGGCAGCCAAAACATAAGAAACTCTCAGCAAAATGTTTCTCTCTCTTGATGCGGCAAATCCTGTTACTCTTTCCTTCATAGCCGTTAATATTATTTTATCACTTTAATAATATTTTGTCAATAGTTTTACTCCCAATCCTTGCAGACGTCAACCCACTCTGACGCTCCCGAATATTTTTCCAGCTCGGAGATTGTTAGTTCTATCACACTATTTTCGCTTCCTGCGGCGGGGAATACAGTGTCAAAGCGTTTGAGGGATACGTCAAGAAATACTTTTACCCCATCATTTATCGCAAAGGGGCAAACTCCGCCTACTCCGTGGCCGATAAGCTCCTCAACCTGTTCGCCGGGTACCATTTTTGCTTTAGTGTGGAATTTTTCTTTATATTTAGGGTTTGCAATTTTTGCATCGCCCGCAGTTACTATAAGAATAGGGCCATCATCAGTAAGAAAGGATATGGATTTTGCGATTTGTTTAGGCTCACATCCCACAAGCTCTGCCGCAAGCTCAACAGTTGCGCTTGACTGGTCATATTCAAGAATCTTTTCTTCTATACCAAAATTTTTAAAAAATGAACGGACTTTTTCAATAGCCATTATAAATACCTCCGAAGTAATACATAATTTGTTTGACTGTAGATGAAAAAATAAGATGCAGGAGCAGAAGTCCTGACGATTTCTGCTCCGTATTTTATTCTTCGGTTTCTTGCGGGGGTTCTTCAGCGAGATAATTTATATCGTAACGGATTTTGTCAAGCAAATCCTCAAATTCTTCCATAGCTTTGCCGTAATTTACCCAGTCGCCCTCGGCAGAGAACTGCTTTGCCTCACTGTATTTATCAAGCGCCGCAATGACGAGCGAATTATATTCTGTAGTAGAATATTTATTATCATCGGGCAGTTGTTCCGAAACAGGCTCGAATAAATAGTCCGATTTAGGATTCATGGAAGCAAGGCGGCGGAATGCTGAAATGAGGTTTGTGTCAATAGACACGCTTTCGCCGCAGATTACAATAACTCTTTTTAGCTGAAGCGAGCCGGAATTTACATAAACGGGTTTGATATAGCAAATGGTGTCCATAATCGGAATGGCTTTCAGCGCACCGAATACTATTGTTCCTTCCGTGCTCAGTTTGTCCAGCTCCTCTGCGATAAGCTTGTCCGACTCTATTTTGTTTTCGGTCAGCATGGTGCCGAAAACGTTTGTGTTTTTCGGGAAGGTATACAGAGTAAGCTTACCGTAGTTATTTATGTCGGAAGAAACTGTGAGAAGTGCCGCAAGATTTTCCGACTTGCCCGCGGGAGTGAAAGCCGAAATAAGCGAAAGATCTCGAACTCCGTCAATGGTATTTATAATCTGATAGTAGGGGCTAAGACTTGTTACGGATGATTTTTCGCCCGATTTGCTCATGGCATATTCCCAGGAATTATCGTTGGTGTAGAAGGTATGCGGGTTTGTGTCATGGTAGGTTTTATATATGTTTGACTGCATCTCAAACAGCTTTCTGGGATATTTCAGATGTGAAACAATCTCCTCGGGGAGTGAGCTTGATAAAAACACATCGCTGTACACCTTGCTGAGCGTTCTGATGATAGGGTCATCCCAGTCAATTATATAAGCATTAACCGCGCCTGTATAAGCATCAACGGTTATTTTTACGGAATTGCGGATATAGTTTGTACCGAAGTCTTCGTCTAAATCGAAAAGCTTAACTGCATAGGGGAAGCTGTTTGTGGAGGTATAACCGTCCACTATCCAAACAAGTCTGCCGTCGGCGGATTCTACAAGGTAAGGGTCATCATCGTAGGTAAGAAACGGAAGTGCGATTCGTGCTCGTTCAATAACGTTGCGGTTAAATAGAATTTTCGAATTTTCCGTTATATTGCCCGAGAAAAGTATTGATGAATCCTTATACCTGAAAGCATAGATAAGGCGGTTAAAAAAGTTCAGCTTAATGCCGGCGGGACCGTCGTATGAAAACGTTGTGCTGCCGTCATTTTCAATATCATATTCTCCGATTGAAGTGCCTGTTATAATATAGTCTTTTTTAAAGTCCTTTTCTGTTTCGCCGAAGTAAATTCTGGGCTGAGCGAGGCTTTCCGATTTTGCAAGAGGCACATTCTGGGCGGAAACGGATTCTGTTCCATAGCCGTGTGTATAATGCATTTTGCTGTTGATATATTCGTTCAGGGTCTTGTTATCTTCGGGCAGGAAGATTTCCCTTGCCGCAGAAATTTTTGCGGTAATTCTGCCGCCCGATTTGTCGGGTATAATATCTGCATTTTTAAAGGTAAAAAACTGTTTTGAATCAGCTTTTGCATTTATTACATTAAGTGCCGCCTGGTTGTCCGTAATAACAAGACTTTCTATCAGCGAAGCGTTTTCCGCAACGGTTTCAGCGGTGATTTTGCCGTTCAGGGGATATGTGATTTCTCTCACCCCGTCAAGCCCGTAGGCACGGTTTGTGCTTTCAATCCGGTATTTTGTGTAAGGTCGTTCGATTGTCGCCTTGTTGGGCATAACATAAAATGTCTGAACTCCGATAGCGAAAATGCCGACAAGTATCCATGAAACAGGATAAATCAGCATGGAGAAAATCAAGCTTTTTGAGCTTTTTTTCGCCATGAAAAAGACAGATATAATCAGTATGGCGGTTATTAAAAATGGCAGAAATCTATAATAATTTGACCATATCATTACGTCTGTAAAACCGCCGCTCGATTCGCGGAGAGTATTTCCCAGCATCAAGTATTCAGCGGTAAAACTGCCTGAAAATGCGCTGACTGCATATCCGCAAAGTAAAATTATTGCAACATGGTTTATTATACGGGGCTGGCCTGCAAAGACCTTTATTCCGCCTGCACCGTTTCTTGCATAGTAAATGAAATATATTACTATTGTGTAAATAAGCACAGCCGCGGTAAGCAAAAGCAGCCAGTTTGAAATGTCGGTGAAAAACGGTCTTTGAAATACATAATATCCGATATTTTTTCCGTAAAGAGGGTCGGCGTGAACAAACCATGTGGGGTTTGCCGCCAGCATTGCGGAACGGGCAATGTTATATGGAAGTGAGTATGTAGTTATGAAAGAGAAAACCGCATTCATAATAAAAAATCCGAGTTTGGTTTTTAAATAAACTGCCGTTTCCTCCCATTTTAAAAGGTTTCGTTTTAATATTATGCTTGTTGTGGAAAAAGCTATCATACTTATGATAAACGCAAGAGTGTAGCATAGGATGCCGAGTTTTATATCCTTGATATATATTGAAAGATATTCACGGCCTATTTCAATAATATTTAAGGCGTTGGCGTACATGTTTATGCAGGCAAAGGCTGCCCACCCCAAAAGGAAAAGGGCAAGCAGAGAAAACCACAGCCATTTATGGCTTATTTTAACGGAACCGATATAATCCTTTTTACTGTTTTTCAAATCAATCACCGCCTATTCGAATAGTGCTCTTGCAAATTCGTCCGGTCTGAATTTTTCAAGAGAATCTATGGATTCGCCTAAACCAATATACTTTACGGGGATATTCTGTTCCGAACTTATACCGATTATTACGCCGCCCTTGGCTGTCCCGTCAAGCTTTGTGAGGATAATCCCCGTAATTTCGTCAAGCTCGCCGAAAAGCTTTGCCTGAGAAAGTGCATTTTGTCCCGCACCTGCGTCAAGCACTAAAAGGACCTCTTTTTTAGCCTCGGGGAATCTTTCAGTCGCAATTTTTAAAATTTTGCGAAGCTCCTCCATAAGATTTTTTTTGTTGTGAAGTCTGCCCGCAGTGTCAACAATAAGCACATCTGTACCGCGGCTTTTTGCGGCGGATAAGGCATCATATACAACTGCGGCGGGGTCTGAGCCTTCGCCCTGTTTTATAAGGTCAACACCGCATCTGTCCGCCCAAACCTGGAGCTGGTCAATCGCCGCGGCGCGGAAGGTGTCAGCGGCGGCAAGAAGAACGGATTTCCCATCCTGCTTGTATCTGTATGCAAGTTTTGCAGCGGAGGTGGTTTTCCCCGCACCATTGACGCCTATAACAAGGATAATTTCTTTTCCACTGTATTCCTCAGGCTCCTCCTTACACATCATATCATAAATGATGTCAGAGAGCACCCCTTTTACCATTGAAACGTCGGAAATTCGGTCACTTTTTACCTTTTCACGCAATCGGTCAATGATTTCCATTGAGGTTATTGCACCTACATCAGCAGTAATCAGAACCTCCTCAAGCTCTTCCATCAGGTCTTCGTCAACCTTATGGAAACTGCTCAGCACGGTGTCAATCTTTTCGGTAAAAGAATTTTTTGTCTTGGAAAGACTTTGTTTTAATTTATCAAAAAAAGCCATATATAATACCTCGTTTTAGATTTTGTCAAGCTCAAGCGCAAGCAGTTGGGTAATACCCTTTTCCTGCATTGTCACGCCGTAGAGCGTGTCGGCAATTTCCATGGTGCCTTTTCGGTGGGTAATAACGATAAACTGCGTTTTTGACGATAGTTTGCGCAAAAATTCCGCGAAACGGAATACATTAATATCGTCCAGCGCCGCCTCAATCTCGTCAAATATACAAAAATGGGTGGGAGAGATTTTCAGGATTGAGAATATCAGTGCAATCGCGGTAAAAGCTTTTTCTCCGCCCGATAAAAGCGTTATGCTCTGAAGATTTTTGCCGGGCGGCTGAACATTTATTTCCACGCCGCTTTCCAGAATATCATCAGGGGTGGACAGGCTAAGCGACGCTTTGCCGCCACCGAAAAGCTCACGGAAGGTGTCTGAAAAGACGCTGTTCAGTTTTTCAAAGTTTTGCCTGAACATTTCCGTCATCACCTTGACCATTTCGTCAATAAGCTCTTCAAGCTGGATTTTTGCTTTTAATATATCCTCACGCTGGGTGGTTAAAAAGTCAAAACGCTCTTTTGTAGATTTATAATCCTCAATAGCGCCGATATTAATATTACCCATTGCGCGCATTTTATTTTTCAAAGTAGCAACCTCTTTCTGAAGTGCATTATAATCGGCGGCTTCATCACGGTAGGGAAGAGCAGTTGAATATGTAAGCTCATAGCCCTCCCAAAGTCGGGTGATGATGTTTTCCTCCTCCGATTCAAGCTTTGTAACGCGGGACATAAGCCTGCTTTCTTCTCCCTGCAGACGAAAGGCGGTTTCATTATAAGATTTTAATTGAGCCTCCGCCTCGTCAATAGCATTATTATGTTCGATTTTTTTTCTGCTTAATCCCTCAAGCTTTTCCTCGTCTGCGGCAATTTCAAGGCGCAGTTTCTCGGCAGATGCCTTTAAGCTTTCTGCCTTTTGAAGCTGGAGAGCGCTGTTATTGCCAAGTCCGTCAACAGAGGCGGATTTTTCTGTGATAAGAGCATTTGCAGACACTATTTCCGCGGTTATATTTTCTATTGAAGCAGTGCACATTTCAAGGTCTTTTTCTGCAGAAACAGACTGAGCGGTAAGCTGATTGAGCGCCTCATTTAAGCGTGAATATTCCTCCTGAAGCGATGCTATGGTGTTTTCAGCTCCTGTTTTATCGGAAGAAGTCTGTTTAAGCTGTTCGGACAGTATCTTTGATTCCTCGGCAGAGGTTTTTTCAAATACTTCTGCATCTGCCTTGATTTTTCTGGCCTGATTCAGCTCTGATTTTAAGTCACTTACTGTTTTCTCAGCTTCTTTTAGTGCCTCGTCAGAATGACTGACTGCCGCTGAAAGTTCCGCCATTTCGCGGCGGGTATCCCAAAGCAGACGGGAAGCGCTCTCAGCCGAACTGCGGGCTTTTTCAACGTCCATATAAAGCTTTTCAAGCTGAGGTTTTTTATCTCTAATTTCACTTTCTGACTTTAATATCTTTTTTGAAATATTTTCAATTTCATCACGGCGGGAAAGGCTTCCCGATTTTGTCACACTACCGCCCGAAATGCTGCCGCCCGCATTTACGGTGTCGCCCTTTAGAGTTACAATTTTAAAGGAATATGAGTTCTTTTTTGCAATATCAACTGCCGCATCAATATTTTCCGCAACAACAACTCTACCTAAAAGATATTCCATTACGGGAGAAAAGGTGTCATCAAAGCGGCAAAGCTCGGACGCCATGCCGACATAACCTTTAAGATTTGAAACGCCCTTAACATCAAAGGGTCTTGGTTTCATTGCGGTCATTGGCAGAAAAGTCGCTCTGCCTGCGGATGCTTTTCTTAGATAGGAAATGGCGGTTTTTGCGTCCTCCTCGTCAGCAGTTACAATATGATTATTTGCGCCGCCCAGCGCCGCCTCGATTGCATGGACATATTTGCTGTCGGTGTTTATAAGCGCGGAAACGGGACCGAAAATTCTGCAGCTTTTCAGCTCGCCCGATTCGTGGGCTTTCATAACCGTTTTGATACTGCCTGCAAATCCGTCAAAATTATTTTCAAGGTCAAGCAACATTTTTCGCCTGTTTTCAAGGCTTTCAAGCTGAGTCTGCTCTTTTGACAGGTTGTCCTTAAAACCTTGGTAATCGGACAAAGCTTTATCCGCCGCGGCTTTTGCGGAATCAAGAGTTTTTTCAAGCGATGCGCAGCGCTCGGAAAGTCGGTCTGTCTTTTCCCGAAGCTGAGCTGCGACAGACTGCTTTTCGTTATATTTTTTCTCTGCCTCCGAAAGCTCTGCCTCAAGGCCTGAAATTCTCGCACTTTCAGATAAAATAATCTGTTTATTTGCCGCTATTTTTGCATTAAGGGCAAAAAGCTTTTCGCTTATTGAACCTGAACTTGCATCGGCAGAGGATACTCCGTCGCGTGCCGCTTTTATTGCGGCAGACACCTCATCAAGCATTGCCCTGCAATCTGACACCTTTTGTTTTGCCTCGTCAAATTTAAGAGAAAGTTCAGATTTTTGAGCGGTTTTTTCTTCAAGTGATGAGTTGAGAGAGGAAATCTGATTTTTGAGCGCGTCAATTTCCCCCGAAATGCGAAGTATATCGCCGGAGGAATGTTCCACCCCTGCCCGGATAATTTCAGCTTCGCTTTCGGATTTTGTGATTTCCTCGCGTTTTTTATATATTTCTGCCCGCAGAGCGTCAATGGCCGAGTCGTTTGCACGGCTCTGCTCTTTAAGACGGGCGATTTTTTCTTCGGTTGATTTAATATTCTGTTCGGTTGCGGCAATATTATCCGTAACGATTTTATGGTCTTTTCTGGCATGAGTCAAAAGCTCCTTGCTTCGGTCCATATCAGTCAGCCAGAGGTTGATTTCACTTTTCTTTAATATATCACGAAGTTCGAGATATTCTTTTGCCTTCTCCGCCTGTTCCTTCAAGGGTTCAAGCTGAGATTCCAGCTCGGCTATAATATCGTTCGCGCGTAAAAGATTTTCGTTTGTGGTTTCCAGCTTGCGTTCGGCCTCAATTTTACGGTAACGGAATTTTGATATACCTGCCGCTTCATCAAATACATGGCGCCGCTCTTCCGATTTGGCACTCAAAATAGCATCGATTTTACCCTGACCTATGATGGAATATCCGTCCCTCCCGAGACCAGTATCCATGAAAAGCTCATGAACGTCCTTGAGTCTG
>JBAYOS010000017.1:0-14595 GCA_041678125.1 Monoglobales bacterium | reverse complement strand
TTTTTCGTATTAATACAAATAATAAAAACGGTGTAATACTGGCGTATTTCACCGTTTTTTTGTGCAGTATTAACCGGAAAAGGCATTCCAAAACCGATTCATCCCTATGTAGCACCGCCGAACGGCATAACCGTTTTGTCGGGTTTTTTACTGCTCGGCTCGGACAATTTCTCCGCCGCCAACCAGAATATCACCGTTATAAAATACAACTGACTGACCGGGCGTTATCGCACGCTGAGGCTGGGAGAATTCCACCGATATTTTATCACCGTAAGGATATACTACCGCTTTTGATGGTTTTGCGGCATATCTTATTTTTGCCTCAACCTCTATGGGAGAGGTGAGCTTTTCCATTGTCAAAAAGTTCTGATTTTCTGCTATCAGTTTTTTTGCAAAAAGAAGACTGTTGTCTCCTAATACCACCTGATTTTTTTCCGCATCAAGACCAACAACATACTTTTTGCCGTCCGAGGCAACTCCGAGACCCTTTCGCTGACCGAGAGTATACCCCGCAATACCGCTGTGCCGACCTAAAATGTTCCCGTCGGGGTCAACTATGTCGCCCGATTTAAGTGCTGTCGGCATATTTTTATGCAAATAATCCTTTATGGAGGTATCCTTTAAAAAGCAAATATCCTGACTGTCGGGACTGTTTGCGGCAGAAAGCCCGAAGCGGGCGGCAATCTCTCTTACCTGCGGTTTGGTATATCCGCCGAGCGGCATTTTGATTTTTTCAATCTGCTGCTGGGTGAGGGTCCAGAACATATAGGTCTGGTCTTTTGAAATGTCAACGCTTTTCTTAAAGGTCAGCCTGCCCGATGAAACGTCGCGTATGACCGAGGCATAGTGCCCTGTTGCGATATAGTCCGCTCGTCCTGAAATATAATTGACGGCTTTGCCGAACTTTATGTTTTTATTGCATAAGATGCATGGATTGGGAGTAAGCCCCCGACTGTATATTTCAAGAAAAGGTTTTGTAACAAACTCCTCAAACTCTTTTCTGAAATCTATAATTTCATGCGGAATACCTATCTGTCCGCACACCTGTGCGGCAGAGGCAGTATCGGCATCGTCAGTAAGAAAAAGCGTAAACCCGGTAACATCAAATCCCTGCTCCTTTAAAAGCAGAGCTGCAACCGAGCTGTCAACACCTCCGCTGACGCCGACATAAACCTTTTCAGCCATAAATTCACCTTCTTTACGTAATAATCTTAAACGAATTATTACATAAAGTCAAGATTTTAATAAATTTTTAAGAAGATGGCAAGAAACATAGCGGCAGAAGTTGCAATTCCCGCAAAAAACCATAAGGTCTTTTCAGATGATTTTGTTTTTTTTCTGCTCCGGCGGTAGGAGGGCATTTTTACCGCAAAGCTGTCAATAATCATCTGGGCCTCTTTTACAATATCTCTGTTATCTGACATACCAATCTCTTTCATAATTTAAATATCCTTTCCGCTTATTTTTATTGCGGTTACCATCATATCATCTTTGGGAATTCCTTCAGCAACCGCTGACATCATGATATTATCGGCAATTTCCTTCCCCGAGGATACCTCCATAAGCTTTAAAATACTGCCGACACATTCCTCCCCGCGACTGCGGTCGCCTATATTGTCTGTGATTCCGTCAGTCATCATTACAATATAACTGTCACCGCCTAAAAACATGGTTTGCTGAGGGCAGGAGTCAATGCTGAGCACACCGAGGGGCATGGTATTTTCGCGTATTATGGAAACCTCGTTGCCTGTTTTTACAATGCTTGCAACAGCACCAGCCTTTGTGAACTCCGCCCTGCCGGTGAACAGGTCAACCGTCAGACAATCGAAGGTAACACACCTTTCCTCAATGCTGCTGCTAATCAGCCCGCCATTAATTATTTTTAAAACACTTGCCGGTTTAAATCCACTGAGTATAAGCGTTTTAAAAAGTTTAATAACCCTGCTGCTGTCCTCGTTTGCCTGTTTGCCCGAACCCATTCCGTCGCAGACAATGCAGTAGAAAATTCCGTCGGGAGTTACAAACCACTCGGTATTGTCGCCGCTCTCGTCAGAACCGTCCTTGTTCATGGTGATAATAGACACGTCATAATCAAAACGCAGACTTTCCTGAAGCTTCATAACAAAACCTGTTTTGGTGCGATACTCGTCCGACACACACATTTTTCTGCCTGTCAGCTTTTCCGCCGCGGGAATAATATCAAAAAGAATTTCCTTTGACGTACGAAGTGTAATCTCGAATCTTCCGCAATCATTCATTATCATACTTATTTCGGGAGATTTTATACCTCCTGCCGTAAGTTCGCGGCAAAGCTCGCCTTCAAGGGAAGCAAAATCAGGGCGGATATTAACTATTTTTTCTTCCTTATTCTCTATTATCTCAAGATAATCTGCCCAGCCCTCCGCAAAATTCTTGGCGTAAAAGTCAACACGCCGATTTATAATATTTTCCCGTTTTAACACACCGTAAAGTTCCTTTGCGGTATCGCACAGGGTATCCCCCCTTACGCATCTGCCTGAAATATGCTCATTTAATGTGTTAAAGTTTTCTTCAAACAGAGCCGCGGTAATCTTTTCAAACATAAGATTGCTGCCGCTTATATTTTTGCTCCAGCAATATTTATTCAGACTGCATCCGTCACAGACGCGGGCGATAAGCCGCTCGCTTATAAGCTTTTTGCTGTCGACAATATTGGTAGATGTCGTCGGGGCATATGCCTCTGCGATTGCGGAAGCGGAAATTTTCAGTGAGGCAAGAGCTTCGCCTATACTGCTTTTAAGCCGCATTACAAATCCGCCTGCCGCATCGTAAACAGGGGGGCGGATGCTGAATTTTTCAAAATAACAAAGCACCTTTCCGGGAGTGAAAAAGAAAATCAGTCCCGCGGCGGCAATTTCAATAAGATTAACAAGAACTATGGTGGAGGAATTATAATATCCCGCAAAAAGAGAGTTTGCAAAGGCGGCGGATAAAACAACTCCCATTTTCCCGAACAAATTCATAACTCCCGAGGCAAGTCCCATAAATCCGTAAACTCCCGTAAGTGCGGGAGCATCTCCCTGACTTATCCCTGCAATTATTCCAAGCGCCGCGCCTGTCGCGCCGGAAATTCCTATACCGCCTTTATAAGCGGTGAAAAGAATAATATACATACTCAGCACATTTGCCGGTTTTATTCCGAAAATGCTTATACCCTGAAGCCCTGCAACCACAGCGCCCGCCATTATTGCTATTGCGACACTATCCTCATCGTTTGCAATTTTCCAGTCATGGCTTATAACACAAGATGCCTTTGAAAAAACAATACACATTCCGCCTGCTATAAGGGCGTCGGCGAAAGATGTTAAGATGGAATAATAAAATGTCCCGCTGAAAAATGAAAAAACAAGACCGGAAATTAATGTACAGACTGCGGCCGCGACACTTACAAACCCTGCTCTGTTCCACGAGGAGGGGCTGAAAACACGCTTTAGTCCGATAAGTAGAAGTATGGCGAAAATGTGTGAAATTTTACTCGCCCCCGTACCAATCAGCAGGGTTCCCGCAACTGCTGACAAAAGCACAGTATAGTATTTATCATCACAAATATTTGCGACATACCATGCAATCCCGAATGGGGCCATACTGCCTAAAACGGTTACCCTTGAAATCATAATTGCCATAGTTGCTGCCACCGTCGAACTATGTGAGAAAATTTCTATAATGCGGTCACTGCGACCGGGTTTTCGTTTATATGTAATAATTTCATCAGTTTTCATTTGTAAACCTCCTTAACCGAAAGTAAATAATCCAAACCTCGATTTTCGAAGGAGGATTTTTGCTTTCACTGTGTTAAAATACTCGGCAATCCGAAAGGGTTACCTGCGTTTTTGCCTTGCGCAACCAAAAATCCTCACTTTAAAAATTCTTCGACCTGAAACAGATGAAATTTTGAAGAGATTTTGGTGCGGAAGATGAAGCAAGGCTGTCGCCTTGCGAAGATGACAAGCCGAAAGATGCCGAAATTACACTGTTTCAGGCAGATTCGGGTTAATTATTTTCGGTTATCTATATTTACTATACAACATAAAATTTACAAAAAATGTAAAAATATGGTAATTAATATTATTTTTGTTCGACAAATATCGCCATAACGGTACCGACAAGGGGTGCGTATTTTAAAAAAACATGATAAAATAAGGATAAAATATTGACAGGGGGAAAAAAGTGAAGAAAAGCAACATCAGAGATTATGCTGTAGAAGCGTTTCGTTATTACGCAAGAGCGGAAAAAAACAAGGATTTAAAATTGCCGACCGATAAAAGACTTGCAAGCGGATGCATGCTTGACATTATTGCCGTAGAAAAAACCCTCCGCATGCTGCAGGGCAGCAGGGAGGGTAATGAGGTGATAAAGGCGCTCAGGACAGTATATTTCACCATGCCCGAGCGGGGATTTAAAAAAGGTGAGATTTCGGGAAGGGTCAGCCTTGCTTCAAATGAAATAAGCGTTGCAGAGCCGACAATTTACAGATTTTTAAATAAAGCGATTACTCTTTTTGCTCAAAATCGCGGTCTGAGGATTTCTCTTTTTTAATCAGCATTTTAAAAGCGATTGCTCCGGAAAAGCAAAGTGTCAGAATAACAGCGGCAACCTCGCGCATTTGTTCGCTCATAACAAAGGTGTCATAGTTAAAGCTCGCACTGCTTATCTTATAGGAGGCAATCATTAAAATAGCAAAAATAATAAAGCCGACAGTCATTATGCCTGCCGGCATATTTTTTTTACGCGGTTATACATTTTGACCAATCCTCCAATTCCTTATATAAAGAATTATACATCATTTTACGACATATTTCAATATTAAATCTTTTCCTTTGACGGCATATTATGTTTTACTCTGTTAAAAAGTGACAAATTTGTCAAATAATGTATTAAATCCGCGCACGGTTTTGCTTGAGAATTCAGGCGAAATAATGTAAAATGAACAGCGTAAGGAGAGTGGATAAAATGAAAAAGAAACTATATATTTCGAAGAAAATTAAAGGACTGTCAGGCAGACTGGATTACTATTTGACGGAAAGCAAGTACAGGGATATACAAAATGGGATTTCCACATTTGTGTTCGGAGTTGAGATTCAAAAGATTACAACCGATGAGTCGGGTCTTGAACATGTTCAGCGGAAAGCAGTTGAAGATTTGTCGGTAAGTAAAGAGTGTGTGCTTGAATTTTTGTATATGCTGAGCGACATGGAGGTTATGCCGGTAAGTCTTATGGATGTTGCGGAGGATTTTGTTCAGGACGATTTTTTTATTAATCTGAACGAAAGCGTACAAATTGCATAATATTTTGCCCGCCGTTCGGCGGTGCTTTTCTTTAATAAAGCTTGAAACTTTATGGCTATTATGATATAATCTGTAAATATTGATATTACAGGACACGATTGAAAAAACGGGGGAAATCATAATGAAGGTAAAGTTTGGAATTTTTGCGGATATGCACGTAGATATTATGCATGACGGGCAGAAGAGGCTTGAGACATTTTTAGACTCCTGCAGAAAAGAAAATGTTGATTTTGTAATTCATTTGGGAGACTTTTGTTATCCCGACGAAAACAGAAAATGCGTCTGCGCTCCCGAAAAAAGACCTGTCAACATTGAAAATGCGCTGAAAGTTCCGACCTATGCGGATAAGGACAAAATTCACAGCATGTATAAGAATTTTGAAAAACCGTCCTACTATGTTTTGGGTAATCACGACTGCGATATGTGTTCAAAAAAGCAGGTGCTTGATTATTACGGTGTTGACTTTAATCCATATTATTCATTTGATATGGGAGGAGTCCATTTTGTCGCGCTTGATAACAATTTTATGAAGCTTGATGGTAGGTTTGTGGATTATGAAAACGGGAACTATTTTGATGAAAGCTATCGTCCGCCAAACGACAAGGTGCTGCCTTATATGTCGGATGAGGAACTCAAATGGCTTGAGGAGAACCTTTCAAAAACTCCATATCCGTCAGTACTTTTTTCCCATCAGGCAATAGCGGGCGGCGTGGCAAACATCTTAAACAGTAAAGATGTATTAGAGGTTTTAAAGTCTGCTCCGAACAAAGTGCTTCTATCCATAAACGGACATGAACATGTAGATACATTAAATAAGATTGATAATACATGGTTTTACAATCTTAACAGTATGTCATGTTATTGGCTTGATGTAGACTTTATCTGCGAAGGAAGATTCGGCAAAGAGATTGACGAAAAGTATCCTAATATTAAATATACTGCTCCCTACAAGGACGCGCTGTTCGCTATTATATCAATAGATGATGACGGGGCAACCGTAAAGGGTGTTGAGAGTGAATATGTCGGCCCTTCCCCCGAGGATTTGGGTTCAAAGGAAGAGTGGTCGTGGTGCAAAAACATCAATGGAATTTCTCCCTCAATTATGGACAGATATATTCCGTTTGATTAAAATATAAATCCCGAAATACGTGAGTATGACGGGATTTTTTATATTTCCAAGTTGGCAAAGGATATTCCTTTGTAATATATGCGCAGAATATCGCGGTAGTTTTTGCCTTCGTCTGCATAAAATTTAGCACCCCACTGGCTCATGCCCACACCGTGGCCGTAACCTAATACATCAAAAACAAAAGTGCCGTCGGAATAGGATAAAGTATAGTTGTGGGAACGAAGCGAAAAAATGCGTCTTACATCAGTACCTTTTAAATCCTTGTCACCCAGACGGCAGCTTTTAACTCCGCCACCTGTCGAGCGGATTTCATCACCATACCAGCCTGCCGGGTTGTCACCGAGAACTATATCGGCGTGTTCTGCAGTAAGTTTTTGTTTGAATTCGGATTTTGACAGTTTAACCTGTGAATGATAGCCGGGAGCCTGTGCATCCATGGAGCTGTCAGCATTCTGAAGGTAGGGGACATCCCCTCCCCATACATCTTGAGCACGCTCGGTAGTGCCTGAGGAAATTGCGTAAAAAACGGCGGTAATTGGCTCACCGTTATAAGTCATATATTCGCCTGCTGTTTCTGCTACTGCAGCAGTAATTTTTGCCCAGTTTTTATCGCAGTCGGAGGCAGGCCAGTTTTTAAATCGGTTCTCTTTTGAAATCCACGCCTTGCAGTGGGTACTGTCCGTGCATACATCTGCGCCCTTATGACGCTCGATTTTATTCCCGCCCGACACCATTTTATCCAGAATATAGCTTCGCGAAGCAACTGCCTGAGCTTTTAATGCTTCAAGCGGAAAACTGACGGGCATTTCCGCCGACACCACTCCGAGCAGATAGTCTTCAATATAAACCTGTTCAACTTTATCTGTATCTGCAAAATAAACACTTACGGTTTTTGAGGGAATCGGAAAATCGGGAGAATTTGATTTTGCCTCGCCTGCATCGGAAGCCCTTGGTGCAAGTGTTGCGGGAATGGCATATATTAAAAACAAAAATACAATATAAATAATGATTTTTTTCCTCATTTTATCTGCCGCCCTTCTTTTAATAATATGCAGACGGACAAAACAAAATGAAAGCATAGACAAAACATTATTTTACAATAAGCCAAAAAAACTTGCACAAAAATAAGGTACAAACAAATATAAATTATTGACAAAATATTTAATAAATGATATAATTAAATTCAGCTGAATTTAAGGAAAATGATCAGGAAGTATTTACCTCGGAAACAAGGCTTATTATGCTTTATTAAAATGGGAGGTTGCGAGATTATGAAAAAAACCATAATGACTTTTATTTTAGTTATTACATTACTCCTTGCAGTTATGCCGGTAAGCGTATTTGCATTATCCGGTGCAGGGACACAGGCGAACCCGTATATTATCTCAAGTGCAGCGGATCTTACATACGTGAAAGATAATCTATCCGCATATTACAAACTCAACAGTAATATAGTTCTTACTTCAGAGTGGACTCCCATAGGAAGTGAAGTTGAACCGTTTGCAGGAGTTTTTGACGGAGACGGATTTTCCATTTCAGGTCTTAATATCAGCGAAAGTGCAAGTACTGCGGTTGTCGGGCTTTTTGGATATAATAACGGAGAAATAAAAAACCTGACTGTAAATATGGGCACAACAGGACTTAGCGTTTCGGCAAATAATGTTGCTTATGTCGGCGGAATTGTTGCGTATAATATAAGCGGAACAATTATTAACTGCCGTGTTGAAGGTGATATAGAAGTTACTGCTTCAACGACTGACAACATGTCAAATATATATGCAGGATTGGTTGCCGGCAGAAGTTCCGGTCCGGTAAAAAACTCAAGCGCAATCGGGTCGGTTACAGCAACCGTATTGGCGACAGAGGGCGAAAGAACCACAGTTAATCCCGCAAAAATTTATGCAGGCGGGCTTATCGGACTTTCCACGGCAAATCAGGAATTCAATTTTGCTGCAGTTGATGTCACAGCTGCTGCAACTTCGCAGACAGGCTTTTCTTCGTCCGTTGTTTATGCAGGCGGACTGGCTGGAGAAAACACAGCGGAAATAATTAATACATATGCTGCAGGCAATGTTTCTGTCGAATCGGACAGTACAGATACTGAAGCATCAGCATACGCAGGAGGTCTTATAGGTAAAAACAGCGGTACTTTAACATATACAAATGCATCGGGAAATGTTGCCGCACAGACAGACTCAACCTCCGCAAGAACATATTCAGGCGGACTTACCGGCTACAATACCGGAAGTGTTAGCGAAAGCTTTGCAACAGGTATTGTTAATGCACAATCTACAACTGCTATGGATACCGTATATGCAGGCGGACTTATCGGTCTCAGCGGCGGGGAAATTTCAAAATGTTATGCAGTAGGTGCGGCAAATGCGACCGCCGCCTCTGTCAATTCAATAGAGGGTGGACTTGTCGGGTATGCTGCAATTGCAGCCACCGACTCCTATTATCTGAACTCTGCAAGCTATCCGCAACTCAATGGATGCGGAACTCCAAAAACTGAAGCACAGTTAAAGCTTCAGGCGACTTTTGCAGGATGGGATTTTGTTAATACATGGAACATATCCGAAACCCGTAACAGCGGATACCCATACCTTGTGGCGACCTCAAGTGTTGAAGTGGTGTTCACCGATGCGGAATATACATATGACGGAACAGAAAAGACAATTACAGCTTCATATATTGAAAGTGGTGCAACAGTAGAATATGTAAACAACAAAGCTACTGATGCAGGCGTTTATAATGCCGTTGCTATCGTAACCGCACAAAACCATGCTACAACAATAGTGTCCGCAAAACTTACAATTTTGCCGAAAAAGCTGCAGGTAACCGGACTTAAGGCAAACGATAAGGAATTTGACAATACAACTGCCGCAACATTAGACGGTTCTCAGGTTGTTCTCGTTGGAGTTGTGTCGGGAGATGATGTTCAGCTTGATGTGGAAAATGTGACTGCACATTTCCAGAGCAAAACTGTCGGCGATAACAAAAGAGTAATTATTGAAGAAATGAAATTCAAGGGTGCAGATGCACACAACTATTCTGCAAACCCGGTTGAGCTTTATGCAAGCATTTTCGAGGGTTCGTTTGGCAGCGTAGAATTTGAAGGGTCAGGAACAATATCGGATCCGTATATTATTTACGATGAAGATGAGCTCAATGCAATAAGGGGTAACCTTAATGCACACTTTAAGCTGGCTAATGATATCATACTTCAAAATGAGTGGCTCCCGATAGGCCGTGCCGGATATGAATTTAAAGGTTCATTTGACGGTGACGGATATGAAATCAGCGGATTAAGCATTGCTCCCGATACTAATTACAGATATTCGGGCCTTTTCGGATATAATGAGGGTAGGATTTCCAACCTTACAGTATATGTGGAAGATGCGATTTATACAAATGCAAGTAATCTGTGCGTGGGTGCAATAGCCGGATACAACGCAGGAACAATAACTAATTGTACTTCAAGCGGAAGCATCATTACAAATCCGATATCTACCTATATATATGTCGGAGGTATCGCCGGTGTAAACGCAGGAACAATAACATATTGTGAAAGTACGGTTGATATTGATGCACGCGGGTCGGCGGTATATGCCGGCGGCGTGGTTGGTGAAAATAAAGATACAATTGAAACTACCGGTGCTAAAGGAACAGTTACAGTTCAAGATTCTCTGGCGGCATATGTAGGAGGATTCGCAGGTAATAACATAGGAACAATATTAAATTGTTATTCAATCGGAGATGCAACGATAATAATCTCCGACGTCGGATTCGATGCAGATGTAGGAGGATTCGCAGGCAGGGTTGAGGGCGGAACAATAACAAACTCATATTCTGCAGGAGTTCCTTCAATAACGCTTGATTACGGAGCACACCTGCTCACCGGTCAGCAAGGTGGATTTACAGCATATAATGATGGTGTGATAACAGAATGTTATTATGATTTAACCGTTTCCGGAATGTCTGATATAGATAAAGGTATTCCGAAAACATCTTCACAACTTAAAATACAGTCAACCTACCAGGGATGGGATTTTACTATATGGAGATTGAGTTCGACCGAGAACAACGGATATCCATATATCATGAGGCCGTATATAATGGACGAAAGTGCGGTTGTGGCGTATAATAAGGATAATAGAGAGATAACGGTTACAGCATTTACAGACATCATTGAAGCTTGCCTTATAGCGGCAAGCTTCAATGCTGGAACCATGATTGACTATGTAATTTTGGACGAGCACCTCTCGATTGCAAACGGAGCGTCGACAACACGGACCATTGGTGAATCCTTTGATGTCAGGGAGGGCGGTTCGATCAAAATAATGCTTTGGCAAAACTTGGTGAACATAAAACCGCTCAGCGCATTCGCACAAGCTGAAATAAGATAAAAAAAACACCGCTACCCCAACGCCGGAGTGACGGTGTTTTTTATTTGATTAAAATAGAGCGTCGATTAGCAAGCGCATTAATATCTTCATCGGTAGCAATAGGAATAAATATAGAGCTGCCGCACAACGGGCAGTCAAGGTATATCCCACCATCAGACAAACGGAGGGTTGTTTCATAACTGCCGCACAAACAGACTATACGCTTCTCACGAGCTTTTTGTTCTAAAATGTGGAGTGCGGTAAGACTGCGGTGACCATAAATTTTTTCAAAGTTCTCATAGTACTTTTCAGTCAGATATTCTAATTCTTCCGAAAGAGTTTCAAGCGACGAAGCAACGCTTTGCTCACCACCTGTGTAAATCACCTCAACATCATTCTCTTTACAATTAAAAGAAGCGGGAATACCGGAAAGCATACTTTTGGCAGAAAGCGAATATGTGTGAATTTCTCCGCAGGCATAGCAATGCAGATGCAGGTTGCCCGTTGAATTACGTTTTTTTATGGACAAAATAGGGGTTTCGCAGTATTGGCAATTTAGCTCCACGCCCGAAACAAACTGAAATCTGTTTATTGACTCTATGTTGTTTTTACCGCAGTTGGGGCAACGAACTCCAATACAGCCGTATTTTATTGCAATCATTCTTCAATAATCCTCCGGTTAAATATTGCCACCGTTTTCTCTCGCATAATAAAATAAATATTGCTGAGCAATACCACAGTAATTGCCGAAAAGCTCTCTTCCGACAAGACGAACGTTATTAAGTGAGGTGCATCTGTCGGGATAGAGCTTGCACATTGTATTATTTATCCATACATCTACAGGAAACACATCGGTTCGCCCTAAACCAAACAAAAGTATGCAATCGGCGACTTTATTGCCGATTCCGTTTATTTTTAACAGCTCCTGCCGCACACTATCGGTATCAAGCTTATCAAAAGAGCTGATGTCCACATCTCCGCTTAGCACTTTATTTACTGCATCAACCATATATTTTGCTCTGTAGCCGGCACGTATGGGAGCAAGGTCGTCCTCCGTAATGCCGCGAAGGTTTTCGGGAGAGGGGAAGGAATATAATCCTTCTTCAAGGGGCTCACCGAAATTCTCGCATAGCGCGGTTATGATTTTTTTTATTCTGGGAATGTTGTTACTGGATGAAATAATAAACGAAATAATTGTTTCCCACACATCCTGACGCAAAATGCGTATGCCGCCACCTGAGGCTATGGCTTTTTCCATAACCGAATCAATGGCAAGAGATTTTTTAATTTCTCCGTAATTGCGTGGTATATCAAAATATCCGTTCCATATTTTATTAAAATCCTCAACAGAGGTATTGTGCATAATAAATTTTCCGTCATTTTGGGTTATTTTCAGCACCCTTCCAAAGGCAACCCCAATATATGTATCCGGTGAAATATTATTCCATCTGAAACATTGGCCGCACGAAAAGGTCTGGTCAAGATTAAAGTCAGGAACATCATATAATATTGTATTGTTACTTTTAAATTCTATTCTCAAAAAGATCACCTGATTTAAGTATAACAAAAAAAACATATCATTTCAAGTGTATACTAAAAAAGTGTCCCTAAGCAGTACTGCCGTTAGGGACACTTTTTTTGCAGCTAATCATTAATTGGTACGAGGATATGTTCTCCGACAGTGAGAAAGTCGCTTTCTAAATTGTTAAAACTTTTAATATCCTTGATTTTTCTCCGTATATCACCCGAAGCATATTTGCTTGCTATTGACCAGAGGGTATCACCTGAGCAGACAACCACCGTTTTATATTCGCGTTCATTTTCGGGAATATAGGAAAAGGCCATAGTAGCTGCCTGAACAATCATAAATACTGTCAGGGTCATTATTATA
Organism: Monoglobales bacterium; assembly: GCA_041678125.1. GTDB lineage: Bacteria > Bacillota > Clostridia > RUG12999 > RUG12999 > RGIG7450. The sequence continues at coordinate 1,865 of JBAYOS010000017.1, read as the reverse complement.
AGTGCTCTGAATAATTTGTTTTTATCAATTCTTCTTGAGTATGTCATAGCTAAAATTCCTTTCTGTTTATTTATGTAAAATCGTTTCGAACATTTGTTTGATTATAGTAAAACAGAACAAATGTTCGTTGTCAATAGTTTTTTCGAAAAAAATCGAACAAATGTTTGACAAAAATAAAAATGTGTCGTATATTAAAGAAAAGAAGGGGTGGTGTAGAGAGTGCCGAGAGTAAAAAAAGAAGGCATAGAAGAGCTTATTTTAGAATTTATTGATAATTTTATAAAAGAAAACGGATATCCGCCGTCGGTCAGAGAGATTGGCAGCGCAGTCGGGTTTAAGTCCTCGTCGACCGTTCATCTATATTTAAAAAAGCTTGAGGAGGCGGGCAGACTTTCGCAGGATTCCTCAAAAACCCGTTCCATAAAGCTTAAGACGGTTGCAGAAGACAGAAATGACCTTTCGACAGACCACATGGTTATACCCGTCTTGGGCAGAGTTGCGGCAGGCGTGCCCATCACAGCAGAAGAAAATATTATGGACCTTTACGCAATGCCCACCTGTTTTGCGGGAAAGGGCGAGGTTTTTATGCTCAAGGTGCGGGGGGACAGCATGATAAATGCCGGGATTTTGGACGGAGATTATGTTATTGTATCCAAGCAGTCTGTAGCGCGGAATTATGAGATTGTTGTCGGAATGATTGACGGGGAAGCGACGGTTAAACGCTATTTTAATGAGGGCAACAGAATTCGTCTGCAGCCCGAAAATGATGCTATGGAGCCCATTTACTCGGACAGTGTAGAGATTGTGGGCAAGGTTATTGGCGTGTTTAGAACCACTGTTGTATAAGGAGAGAGAAAATGTCTGTATATGATCTTATATTAAAAAGAAGAACAATTCGCAAATTTGAAAATAAGCCTATTGAAAAAGATAAGATAATTAAAATGATAAATGCGGCAAGGGTCGCGCCCAGCGGAATGAATCTTCAGCCGCTCAAATACATTGCCGTGACAACTCCCGAACTTTGTGAAAAGGTGTTTGCGCTTACGAAATATGCCGCTTACCTCAAAGACGGTGCACCCAAAGAGGGAGAAAAGCCTATGGCATACATTGTGGTGCTTGAAGATGAAAATATCAGAAAAAATGCTGACCTTGACGCAGGAGCGGCTATTGAAAACATTATTTTAACTGCACTTGAGGACGGAATTGCTTCCTGCTGGGTCGGAAGTGTTGACAGGGGCAAATTAAGGGCCGAGCTTGGTATAGAAGAAAAGCTTGCTATAAATTCAGTAGTTGCACTTGGTTATCCCATGCAGCAGTCGGAAGAGGCAGAGTATAGCGGTGATGTTAAGTATTACCTTGATGATGAGGGTAAGCTTCATGTCCCCAAACGGTCCATGGACGAAATATTATTAAAAATAATGTAGAAAAAAGCGGGAAACCCCGCTTTTTTTGTTTGACTTATACTGTAATTAGGTATATAATTATTGACAGATTAAAAAGGGAGTGTTTTATATAATGCTTTATAAATGGTTAAACAAAAGACTTGATTACAAATGGGTGATGGTGGGGCTTTGCTTTTTGATGGTGTTTACAGTTTTGGGGTTTTGCAGCTCATCAGGAAGTATTTATATATCGCCAATAACAGAGGCTCTTGGCATTTCACGCAGTGCATATTCTATAAATTCTAGTTTTAGATTTATTGCAACTGCTATTATTAACATATTTTTTGGTACGCTAATTGCAAAATTTGGTGCTAAAAAATTAATTGGAGCAGGCTTTGTTTGCCTTATCATTTCGTCTATGATTTATTCTTTTGCGTCAAATGTTTTTGTTTTTTATGTGGGAGGAGTTTTCCTGGGACTGGG
>JBAYOS010000016.1:0-14695 GCA_041678125.1 Monoglobales bacterium | reverse complement strand
AGGTTTAATTTATGATAGAATAAATTATCAAATTATTTTATGGAGACTTTTATGTTTAAAATCAGGGAACTATCAGGCGGCGTCCGCCTTATTTATCAGAGTATGCCATGCGCAAAAAGCGTTGCGGCAGGCATTTTTATAAAAAGCGGATCGGCTTTTGAGTCGGGAGCATATATGGGAATTTCGCATTTTATTGAGCACATGCTGTTTAAAGGTACAAGAACCAGAAGCGCGCTTGATATTGCGGCGCTGAGCGAGCTTACGGGCGGCAGGCTTAATGCCTATACCGACCGCGAGTGCACATGTGTATATACCCGCACTTTGCCCGAGGATCTTGAAATTTCGCTTGAGCTTATGAGCGATATGGTTTTGAATTCCGTTTTCGATGAGGAGTCTATACGCACCGAAAAAAGCGTTGTTCTTGAAGAAATAAAGATGTATGAGGACAACCCCGAGGAACTCGCTCATGACATTCTGTCTAAAATTACATATCCTAATCATCCTATCGGGAATCCTATTGTAGGAACCTGTGAAACCGTGCAGAATTTCACTCCCGACCTTGTAAAAGAATTTGTTAAAAACCGATACCTCGGCAATAATATAGTTATATCCGTTTTTGGAAATTTTGATGAAGTTTTTCTGGTGGAAAAGATTGCAAAGCTGTTTGAAGGCGTCGGCGCAATCGAAAATCAACAGCAGTTAGAATATGCTGAATTTTTTTGCGGCGAGGAAATTCGAAAAAAATCGGTTGAGCAATCGCATATTGCCATTGCCTTCCCCGGTTACCCTTCGTCAAGCGATGAAAAGTATTCGCTTAATCTTGTCAGCAATATTTTCGGCGGCAGCCCAAATTCTCGACTTTTTCAAAAGGTGCGTGAGGAAATGGGCCTTGCATACTCGGTTTATTCCTGTCCGAGCATTTTCACAAATTCGGGGTTTACAACGGTCTATGCCGCTTGTGCCACCGAAAATTTAAATCTGGTTCGGGAAATTTTACTCGAGGAGGCAAACCTCCTTTATTCAAAAGGAATAACCGAAAATGAGCTTGAATTTGCAAAAAAACAATTCGCCTGCAGTTTTGTCTTGTCTTCGGAAAACTGCTCGTCTATAATGTCATCTGCCGGCATGCAGCTTTTACTGTTAAATCATGTTAAAACGGATGACGAAATACTGGGCAGAATTCATTCTGTTGACCTTGCTGCTGCAAACCGTGCGGCAAGGCTGTTTAATCCCGACCATATTTCCACCGCTATTATAACATCGTAACCTATAATGTTTTCGGCAGAATTTGGGTATATCTCCAAAAATTAAACCTTTTAATTCTTTTGTCGGTTGCACACCATAATATCGGAGGTGCAAACAAAATGGATACAAAAGATTTGATGTGGAATTTATTTTCTAAATCGGGAAATATCAACCACTATTTATTTTACAATGAGCTTTCAAATAAGAAAGGCGGAGTACTTCATGGACCAGATAAAAACCAAGGCTATAGTTCTGCGGACTGCAGCATTTGGCGATTACGACAAGATGCTGACATTACTCGGAGACACGACGGGTAAAATATCAGTTGCCGCCAAAGGCGGAAAAAGCTTAAAGCACGGTGCAGGCTGCTCAAACTTTTGCTACAGCGATTTTTCCATTACAAAAAAAGCGGACAGATATACCATGACTGGAGTCTCCCCTATTGAGGTTTTCAGCGGACTGTCTGCTGACCTCGACGCACTTAATGCAGCAGCAAAAATGCTTAAATTTACTGAATATGTGTGTCCGGAGGGAGAGCCACAGCCCGACCTTTTAAGGACCCTTTTAAATACTCTTTATGCACTGGCAAACCTTTCTACACCCATCAACAAATGTGAGGCGGTGTTCTATTTTAAATCGCTCACCCTGCTCGGCTTTCTGCCTGAGCTTGATTCCTGTTCGGCGTGCGGAGAATATGAGGGACTGGGTATGTTCTCGGTCGAATACGGCGGAGTTATATGCGTGTATTGCGGCGGCTCGGTTGAAGATAAAATTCCTATTTCACCCGAGGCGCTGTTTGTTATGAAATACATATCGGAATGTGACATTAAAAAATTATTTTCCTTTACTGCGTCTGACGGGGCACTTTCCGAAGTACAGAAAATAGCCGAAAAATTCACAAATCATTACCTTGACTTTTAAAACTAAAGCATCCGCTTTTTGCGGATGCTTTAGTTTTAATAATTCTTAAATAAAATCACATCGTCAGGATTCATAACAAACTTTGATGTGTCGATTTCCTTTGATTTAAGTTTGCTGTTTTATTTTCCTTTACACGTTTTTAATCTCCAAAACCATATTTTACTCGAAAACCCTTGATTTAAAGAAGTTTTTTTTATATAATATATTTTGTACCTTGTACTATTTATTCTCGGGAGGTGAAAATGTGATAAACGACAGTATATTAAAAAACCTTTCAGAAATTACAAAAGAGGAACAATATTTTTTAAACGGCAACAAAGATATTGACCGAAACTTTTATATGATTTCGGCTGAAAACATAATTTCTCACAGCAAACTCCTGCCCGATGGCGTGCCCATAGCAATGCGCCCTCACACAAGATTTGTCCATTTCCCGAAACACAGCCACGATTATATTGAAATAGTTTATATGTGCACGGGGCATACCACCCATATTTTCAATGGCAGAACTGTTATGCTGGGCGAGTCGGACTTTTTGATTCTGGGAGCAAATACCCAGCATGAAATTCTTCCGGCAGGCAAAAACGACATTGCCGTAAACTTTATTATCCGCAAAGATTTTTTTGAGGAAATAGTAAACACATTTTCGATAAATCTTCCGCCGAAAATACTTACAGGTCAGGACTATCTTCACTTTTCCGCTCCCGACCTTCTGCCCGTCCACAACTTAGCCGAAAACCTGATTTGGCTATTGTCGGGTGACCGTATAAAAAGCACAAAGCAATGCCGATTTACTCTCGGACTTATGCTGCTTACCATGCTTTCAAACAAGGATGTTTCAAATGAAGAGGAGGCGGTTGCCGCCGTCCTTTTATACATAGAAGAAAATTATAAGGAAGGCTCGCTTTCCTTTATTGCCAAATCACTCCACTATGATTTTTACTGGCTATCGCGTGAAATTAAGCTCAGAACGGGCAAAAACTACACCGACCTTGTCCAGGAAAAACGACTTTCCGAAGCGTGTTTTCTGCTTAGAAATACAGATATGAAGATCTCTGAGATTTCCGAAAATGTAGGATATAGTAATATAAGCTATTTTCATCGTCTTTTCAGCAAATATTTCGGAGTGTCACCACATAAATATCGAATGCTTCCATAATGCAAATAAGGACACTTTTTAGTCAAACTGTGTCCTTTTTTTTACGATTTTCATGTGATATAATATGAATATAAATTAGTATATGAGGTGATAGTTTGAACAGATATTTATCTTCAAGTGAAATTTATAAAAAATACGGTGTGGACACCGAACTTGCTTTAGAAAAGCTGAAAAATCTTTACATTTCGGTCCACTGCTGGCAGGGCGACGACGTAATCGGCTTTGACGGGGCAGACAGTCTTTCGGGCGGAATCAGTGTAACGGGTAATTACCCCGGCAGAGCACGCACTCCCGATGAGCTTATGGCTGATATTGACAAGGTTTTATCCCTTGTGCCCGGCAAGAAAAAGCTCAATCTTCACGCTTGTTATGCAATAGGCAAAACCGACCGTGATAAAATCACTCCCGCAAACTTTGAAAAATGGGTTCAGTTTGCAAAGGAAAGAAATCTCGGCATAGATTTTAACCCGACATTTTTCTCCCATCCCATGGTAAAGGACAATCTTACCCTATCATCTCCTGATGAAGCGACACGCAAGTACTGGATTGAACACGGCAAAAGATGTATTGAAATATCTCAGTATTTTGCTGAGCAGACAGGAATTCCCTGCGTTATGAACATCTGGATTCCCGACGGGTACAAAGATATTCCCGCCGACAGATTTGCCCCCAGAAAACGTTTCAAAGACTCGCTTGATGAGATATTGTCCACTCCCTACGATAAGTCCAAAGTTTACATAACATTGGAATCAAAGGTTTTCGGTATCGGTCTTGAATCATATACCGTAGGCTCTGCAGAATTCTGTATGAATTATGTAAACCAAAGCAAGATTACCCCGCTTATGGATAACGGACACTATCACCCAACCGAAGTTGTGTCGGATAAAATTTCTTCGATGCTTTTGTTCAGCGAAAAGATTGCCCTTCACATAACCCGCTCTGTAAGATGGGACAGTGACCATGTGGTAATTTTTGATGATGAAACAAAGGAAATTGCAAAGGAAATCGTTTTTGCGGACGCACTTGACAGAGTTTTTGTCGCAACAGACTATTTTGATGCTTCCATCAACAGAATTTCCGCTTGGACAACGGGTCTCAGGAGTGTTCAGAAAGCATTTTTATATGCCCTGCTCCTCCCGTGCGAAAAGATGAAAGCTCTTCAGGAGGAAGGAAACCTTACCGAGCTTATGGTGTTAACCGAGGAAATGAAAACAATGCCTTTCGGCGACATTTGGGAGGAATATCTCCGCCGCGAATATGTGCCGGCTGATTATCTCGCTGAGGTACAAAAGTATGAACAGAAAGTTTTGGTGAACAGAAAATGAAAAATGCTCTTGACGGACTTACATTGATTTCCGCAAAAGCGGGTGAAAGAGCCGACTATACTCAGGGCGGCGGCGGAAACACCTCCGCAAAGCTTGACGATAATAAAATGGCTGTAAAAGCCTCAGGTTTTCAGCTTAAACAGATAAATAATTCCACAGGCTTTGTTGTTGTGGATTACAAAAGAATTAAAGAATACTTCAATTCGGTTGACCTATCTGATGGCAGAGATTATGAAGCCGAATCTTCGGCCCTGTTAAAGGATTCTGTAATGGATTTTGAAGACCTCCCCCGCCTCAGACCAAGCGTTGAAGCAGGTTTCCATTCGGTTCTGAAAAAATATGTAATACACACTCACAGCGTTTATGCAAATATTCTTTGTTGCTCTGCCGAAGGGAAAGAACTTATAGCAAAATATTTTGACGAAAGCGGCTATAAGTATTTAATCATTCCTTATGTTGATCCCGGGTTTACGCTTACTTGCGAGATTATAAACAGAAGCAAGGAACTCGGTCAAATTCCCGATTTAATTTTCATGGAAAACCACGGTGTCGTTGTTACATCCGACAGTGCCGAGGATTGCGTAAAGCTTAATGATGATGTAAATAACATTATTATTTCTTCTCTTAAGCTTACTACCCCATTCCCGAGAATTGCACTTAAAAAGGCAGATGACAACTGCTTTAAAAGCGCGACAGACTATCTTAAAAACTATGTAAGGGAAAATGGTGTAACCGCCCAGCTTTTCTCGGATATAATACTATATCCCGACCAGCTTGTTTATCTCAACGGCAGTGCCGATAAGATGACAATTTGTGCGGAAAAAGGCGAGATTACATATAACGCAACCGAGAAAGAAGCACTGACCATTGAAGAAACACTCTGCGCATATATTTATGTTATAGATATGATAAAAAAATCAGGGTTGACCATTCAGACTATGGGACAAAGCGGTGTTGACTTCATCAACAACTGGGAAAGCGAAAAATACAGAAAATCCCTTGCAAAATAATCATAATTGATTAAGAAGGCTGTTTTTTAAACAGCCTTCTTTTTGCGTTCCGAAGTATTTTAACACTCCTCACTATACCTCAAGTCTTGATTTTATTGTCCTAATATATTCCGACGGGGAAACGCCTTGCCGCTTTTTAAACATTCGGCTGAAATAGTGCACCGACGAGAAACCGAGCATATTTGAAATTTCCGTCAGGTTATAATTCCCCTCTCGCATAAGCTTTTTAGCCTCTTTAATCTTTAAATAATTGATATAACCGATAACAGTATCTCCGTACACCTTTTTAAAGGATCTGCACAAAGTGGTTTTATTTGTCCCAAACAAAAAGCAAAGCTCATCAAGCGAAATTTTTTCCCTGAAATTCTTTTTCACATAGTTATAAATTTCATGGGTTTTGGGATCAAATATTTCCGAATCTATTCCGCTTTTGTCGGTTTCTCTGCTGCGGACAAGCTCAATTAAAAGCATTTCAAGCTTAAGCTTTATCATCTGGTCTGCACCGAAAGGATAATCCTTCCGCTTCTTCATATCCTTAAGATTTGGTATATCATAGGGAGCCTTAAACACCGTTCTGCCCTCTTTTATCACCTCAGTCAGAATTTTCTGCTGTTCTTCCGACAAAACAACGGGCGCTTTTGAAAAATTGTCAAGTTCCTCCGCCTTACATTCAAACCCGATAATTATGACGTTGGGCGCACTGTCGGAAGGACAGGTAAGCGAATGGACCTCACCCGTTTTGTGAATAATCAGCATATTTTCGCTGAGCGTCCCCGAAAAATTTTCCGCCTCAACGTTAATAAGGCCTGTATCCACATACACAAGCTCGCGGAAAGCGTGATTATCCTTGAAAGTCTGATACTGCCTTGTAAATTCGAAATAGTGAATGTTTGCAATTCTCGTGACCTCAATTCTCTTTTCAAACCGCTTGAGTTTAAACTCCATACCATCACCCCTATTCTTCGAGCATATTTACTTCAAAAATTTTTCCCGACAGAATTTTAAACGTCTTAATTTCAAATGCTTCCATATTAAACTCAAATTCGTCGTTCCTGAAAATAAGATTTCCACTTGTTTTCTTGCCCAGATATTCAGCCAATCTCAAAATAACAGCATCCGAGTCCTCAGCATATTTTAATGCCATCAGCGATACGCCGTTTCCGTCAATTGACAAGAAATTCCCCACTCCCTTTGCCTCGCCGTCATGGTTGGCCTCATCAATTACTATGCACTCGTTGACAAAAAGCTCTGACTCCTTTTGAGCGTCTGCATTCTCATCTAAAATGAGCCGGATTCTGCCCTCGGTTATGCCCTGCTCCATAATGTCATAATCATCCCCAAGGTCGATAGGCTCAATTCTGAGATCTCCGTAAATGGGGCTTCTGAGAAGGGTTAATCCGACCTTTTCATCATCTGCGCTATATGCGAAAATACTGTCCGTTAAAATTGACATTCCGCCAAAGCTCATCCATTTATTTAAGGGCTCATCCCCTTTAGTATCCTTTCTTAAAATGCTTCCGCCGGGAACACCTACCCTGATACCGTCAATTTCCGCACTAATATCAAGTTTCAGCGCAATATGTGCCTCATTCCAGTTAACCTTGTATTTCACATCTACATAGTTTTCTTTCCTATAGAAAGTGTAATATGTTACAAGGACCGAACGGGCAAATTCAGATGTAATCTTAACCTTTATTCTATGCAACCCGTTTTCAATTACCTTTATTTCACAAACCTTAAATCCGCCAAGAATCCCACCGTATTCTTCAATGTTAAAGGCCCATGTATCACCGTCATCAGCATAGCAGTTTGGCGTAAATACGGGATTATCCGACTCCTTGCCCGTACCCTTATTTATTATCCTGACAATTGCTCCTGTTTCCTTTGAAATAACAAATCTATACAGGTCAGTCTCTATCTCATACGGGTTTATTTTTTCATATTCGGCGGGCAACTCGTCCAATATAACTTTAAACGTCTTATATCCCATAGCGGGAATATGTGCCTTAAATACAAATCTTGAACGAAAGCCCGGAATAACGCTCTTTTCCGTTATAATCTGCGTATCATATCTGTTCCCGTCACAGTCCTCAAGACTGATTCCACCTCTATAAAACGGGAATTCGTGCGCCCACTGAACTTCTGCCTCCACATATCCGGTATAATCAAATCCGTTTAAGTTCCATACAACAATATTCCATGGATTGTCGGGATTTTTTCCGGGCATTTTTATATTCGCAGTAACCTTTTGCAGATTGGTGTGCATTATGTAATTGGCAGTTGTAATTGCTCTGCCATACAGATGTCTTGCATCGTCAACCGCCTCCTTGGTGGTAGCTCCGCCCAAAATATCGTGGAATTGGTTGAACATTATATCCTTCCAGCATTCAGTCAACACCGCTTTGTCATTTACACCTGCAATAACCGACGATTTTTCAGCATTTAAAACCGCTGTTTCCGCAATGCTGTTCAGTTTCTTAATTTCAATACCGTTGGAATAAGGTCCGAAATCTCCTGTCAATAATTCTTTTTCCACCACATAATCGGTATCTCCTTGAGCCTTGAAAAAGTTTTCAACCGTCGAAAATTTCATGTTTGGACTTTCGATTATATCAGCGATCGACTTTTTGGTGGGAGCTCCGCCGTGGTCGGTAACTCCGTAAACAATCATCTGATTATCTCCGCTTAAATGTTCAAGCTTTTTTGCAGTATCGTTTACGTCAGGCTGATAAGCCGTTTCCACCCTGTAACCGAGCACTGTGCTGCCGTCAATTCCGCGCCACTTGAAATATGGCTTTTCCAGCTCAATATGTCGACTTTCGGGACGGACAAAACAGTAATATTCTATACCGCTTTTTTTGAGAATTTGCGGCAGCTGCGGACTGTGACCGAAGCTGTCAATATTAAAAACTACATTCGAAATCCTGCCGAAATTTTCTTTCAAGTATCTTTGACCGTAAAGTCCCTGCCGAACATAGCTTTCAGCGCATCCGCTGTAACAATCAGGCTGAATCCACCACCCCTCAGCTAAATCCCACCTACCCTCTTTTACACGCTCTTTAATCTCCTCGAACAACTTGGCGTCTGTTTTTTTTATCCAGTCGAAAACAGGCGGAGTTGCAAAGGAATAAATAAAGACCTTCGTTTCATTCATTCTGTCAAGTGCTGACCTGAAGGTCGCACGGATTGACGCCATCGCCTCTTCCCACTTCCAAAGCCAAACGGGGTCAAAATGAGTATTTCCTACCATAAAAAATTTTTTCATAATCAATCTCCTATCTTATTCACTTACTATATCATACCACCTTTTCCTCGTTTGGTCAATATTAAACTAATTTAATATTGTGCAAAAATAATTTAATATATACTAAATACAAATTTTGCAGTATGATTTATAATATAATCATAATATTAATAAAAAGGAGAAATGTAACCATGTCAAGAATTTGTATTCCGGATTACGAGTATAAGGAAAGAGTTGCAAGAGCTGCTGAGCTCGTTCGCAAAAAAGGACTTGATGTAATGGTAGTATGCAGCACAGAGTCTGACTATGCCAACGCGCGTTATTTCAGCGGTTTCTGGCCATTATTTGAAAGAGCGGGTGTTGCAATCTCCGCAACAGGCGAGGCTGCACTCATGGTAGGCCCCGAATGTATTATTTTCGCTCAGGACGTTGCAAAGATTGACAAAATCTTCTGTCTGAGAGAGTTCAGAGAATCTGCTGACCCCTCATATCCCGAGCTTCATGCAGACACATTCAAGGATGTCTTTAATGCTATCGGCGTAAAAGGCGAAAACATCAAAATCGGTCTCGGCAGCTATGTTGAATGTACAATTCCGATTTTCGAAGGCTTAAAAGAAAGCTTCCCCAAAGCTGAAATTGTTAAATGCAGCGATATTATGGTTGAACTCAGACAGATTAAGAGCAAGAACGAGCTTGCTTGTATTCAGGAGGGCTTCAGAATCGTTGATATCGCAACAGACGAAGTTATCCGCCACCTTAAACCGGGTGTAACAGAGCTTCAGATGGTTGGTATCGCTCAGAAGGTTATATACGAAGAAGGCGCAGAATATGAAGGCCTACCGATGTATGTTTTCAGCGAAAAGTCAACCAGGCACGCAATCAGCCGCAGCAGCTACAGAACAATTAACAAGGGTGATATTGTTCAGCTCAACCTCTCCGCTAAAATCGACGGCTACTCACCTGCTATCGGTCTGCCTGTTGTAATGGGTAAGCTTGAAGGTGCAAGAAGAAGAGTTGTTGAATTCTGTAAAGAAGCCCACGACTGGACAATCAGCCAGCTTAAAGCGGGTGTAATGGCTTCAAGCATCGCTAAAGATTTCTATAAAATGTATGTTGACAACGGTTTTAAAGAAAGCTTTGTTTACGGACCTTGCCACGGTACAGGTATGATTGAGGTTGAGGCTCCCTGGATGGAAACATCTTCAGATTATCCGCTCCAGGAAAACATGACATTCCAGGTTGACACATTCATCATGGGCGACGGTTTCGGTTGCAGATGGGAAATCGGCGCTGCTATCACAAAAGACGGTTGCCACAAAATGACAGATTACCTTAACAAGGGTATCATCGAACTTGATGTATAATTAAAGGAAGTGCATTTTAATGTTATACGATAAAAGCTTTCCGAGAGAATTAAACAAGGTAAAAGAGGAAAGAATTCCTGCAATAATTGTCGGCGGTACTGTTGAATATCATGGTCCGCACTGCTCGTACGGCTGTGATACGCTTGTCGCTGAAGGCCTAATAAATAAGCTCGCCGAAAGAAAAGAGCTTATGATTCTGCCTACAATTAACTACAGCCCGTCAAGCTATGCGGTTGCCGATGAAACAAGCGGCACTGTTCATATCGAAGAAGATGTTTTTGAAGCGTATCTTTATCAGATTTTCATGAATCTGCTGGATGCGGGCCTCAGAAATATTTATGTGGTTATTCACCACCAGTTTGAACAGGAAAACGCAATGCCTATGACGCTGTCTTATATGAAAGCCGCAAAACGTGCTACCATGAGATACCTTGAAAAAACTCAGGGCCGCGGCTGGTGGGGCAGTGAAAACTATTCCGCATACTATGAAAACCTCGGCGGCGGAGACGACCCGTTCAGCTGGATAAAGGTTATCCCGACAATGAGCACAGAGGTTCAAAATGCTACAGGCTATGACCATGCAGGAAAATTTGAATGTTCTATCTTAATGTCACTTTATCCCGAAGCTGTTAAGCTTGAAAGACTTGGCGATATAAACCATTGGTTTACAAAATCGGCAGCGGAAGCAAGCAAGGAGCTGGGCGATGAAATGGTAATGCTGGCACTCGAATATCTTGATAAAAAGATAGTATAATAAACAAAAAAATCCTCCCCTTCGGGAGGATTTTTTTATTTTGCCATGCTGATTTTAATATTTTCAGGAGCAATATTTGTATTAGATAAAATTACGTCGGAGATTTTTGCGACATCCTCGCCCGTTAGCTCCGCGTCCCTTTTTACCGTGACGGTTGCGGTGTCATCTGCTATGTAAACCACCATTTCGCCCATACCCTTTGAATTGAGTATCCCTTCACAAACAGCTTCTTTTTCCATATTATCGGCCATTGCGGCAATCTTAGCAAGGGCAGCTGTCTTTGACGCTTCGTCGGCCGCAGGATTGTTTACGATTCCGTTCAGCAGCTCCATGGCCTTATTTCTTGCTGTCGTTTTTGCCTCTATTGCCGCTTCAATAGTACTTTTTTCCGCCGGAGCATTGACCATCTCCGCCTCGCCTAAATATTCGGCGCCGTCATTTGTAACCGTCTTGGTTTCTCCTTCAGGCTGGTATGCCCAGTTAATATATCCTGCCGCAAGAATCATGCAGAATATAATTGTCAAAACCACCTGTTTTCTTTTAAATACAACCATTTTTCCCTCCTATTTATTTCCCTCAAGAATTTTTATTCTATGCGGCATTATACCGAGAGACGCCTCAACCGCAGCCGCAAGATTTTCTTTCACAACAGCATTATCTGCACCCTCTGCCACAACAATCACACCCTTAACCTTAGGCGAGGCCATCCTCGTTACAACCGGAGCCGCCGCCGAGCCGGAACCCTTCATAACAGTTGTATGCTCCGATTCGCTCTGCTTTTCCTTTATAACCTCGCGTGAATCCTTTGCATAATCTGTCGCCCCATAATCGTCCAGCGACACAAAAACCGAAACATTCCCCGCTCCCGTAACCTTCTCAAGCACACGCTCAAGCCTTTTTTCCAAAAGATACGCGGGGTCGCCCTCTTTAACTTTTGTTTCAGCTGCCGGTTTGTCACCTCCGAAAAATGCAAAAACCGACAGTGCGCAAATCAGAATAATGAAAATCGGCAAATTCTTTTTATCCGTTAAAACTGTTTTTAAACTCATACGCTTACCCCGTCATGTGTATTATTTCATATGGTACACCGAGTGCGGCCGCCGCATCTCTCGCCGCCTGCTCATTCACTGCATCAATGTTTATGGATTTAATGTTCCCGTCACTGTCAAACACCACCTCCGTTTTAACATCTGTAATGCCATTTACTTTAAAATAACTTTCGACAGTTTCTGACACTTTGTCCGCAATTACGCTTTGCGTTAGCTCTTTAACTTTGTCTACACTATAAACATTATATGACTGAGGCATGGGAAGTATGTCGGAAAAGTCAAGCTGTGTTTTTAAGAGCGGAGTAAGTATCAGAAGGGACATTATTATTCCGCATATAAATTTGACCGTTTTTTTTGCGGACACGTCGGGCAAAACTGCGCAAGCGAGAGAAGAAACAAAACCGAACCCGACAAGCGACAGAATATAATCTTTTATTATTTGCATATTTCACCTCAGATTGCCGCTATTATTCCGGCGCAGATTATAAACATAACCGCCGTAAAAATAACCATTGCAAGTATTATCACAATCGCCGAGGTAAATTCCTCGATTGCGGTTGACAGTCTGCCATCAGACACAGGCGCTATAACCATTGCAGTAAACTTATACGCCACAATAATTGCGACAAGCTTAATTATCGGTGATAAACAGAGGTATAACAGCACAATAACCGAGGCGCCGCCCGCCGCACCTTTAACAAGCCTACCGCAGGCAATTATGCTTTCAAGCGTTTCCGAAAGCATACCCCCCACCACAGGCACAAATGTTCCTGCGGCATATTTAACTGTCTTCCCCGTAACATTGTCAAGATTTACCGCCGCAAAGCTGCGTGTGCTTAATATCGTTGTAAAAATCGTTGTAATAATGCCAAGCCCCCAGACCGACGCCTTTTTCAGTGCCGTCGAAAAGCCTTTTAAGCTGTTGTCGCCATTTAGACCGCCAACCCCGCTTATCAGTGCGCTCATTGTGCTTACGGGGAAAAGTATTGTGCTTATGGCGCTGACAGTTGTCGTAATTGCAATAATTGATACGCCAATCAGCGTTGTCCTCACAATTCCTCCCGATGCTGTCATAAGCGTTCCTAAAACGGGAACTGCCGCTTTCATAAAAAAGTTAAGCTCGTCTATTGAGGTACGCGCAATTTCGGTAGCAGTTTTAAAGCTGACCGCCCCCATCATAAAAACCACCATATAGCAGACGTAAAATGACAGGTCGAACACTGCCGCATCTTTTCCTGCGGCGTTTGTAATTATATTTAAGACAACTACAATTAAAATTACAAACAAGCAAAGAGAAATGCTCTCCTTTACAGCCTCAAACATTTCCGCAAAAAAGACAGATAAAATCGACTCTGGCGAAGGTGTATCAAATGAAATTAAGTCCTTCGCAAGCCCGCTGAAGCTTATTTCGTCGTTTATGTATATCTCATCAGCGCCCGAAAGCTCAAGCTGTTTTGATATAATCTCGTCCGTACCGAATGCGTAAGATGTTTGAAAACCGAGCAGAACTATGACCAAAACCAAAATTATTTTCTTCATTTTATCACCGAAAGTATAACATTAAACAGTGTGTTTATTACCGGCACGGCAAGAATAATTATCGCCACCCGACCGGCAATTTCAAGTTTCATGGCAAGTGAGCTGTTTCCCGAATCACGGCAGGTTGAGGCGGAAACGCTCGTTATCATTGCAATTACACAGGATTTTATAATAACCTCTATGTAATCTGTATTTATCCCCGCAATTTCCGAAATAGTCATTATCATTTCCGCGGCAGACCGGGCGGCGGGCAAAACCAGAAAAAGTATTATCACGCCTGCCATAATGCTTATTAAGCTTGAAAATTCGGGACGGTCTTTTTTGAGCATCATGGATAAAATTGCCGCTATTATCGCAATCAGGCATACCCCTGTAATTTCTTCTATCATAAGTCAAAAAGCGTCTTTATGGTGTCAAAAAGATTTCTCACTTCTCCCAGCACCATAAGCAGTACAACTATGAGTCCGGCAAGCGTGGTAAGCATTGCCTGGTCCTGCCTTCCCGACCGTTCAAGAACCTGTTGAAGTACCGTTACCGTGATGCCGATAGCCGCAATTTTAAATATTAAATCAACCCCCATAGTCTACTCCCTCATATAAGTAAAATTGCAATTACTACCCCCGTAAAAAAGCTCATTGACCGGTAGATTTTTGAATTTTCAAGCATTTCCGTCCTTGCCTTTTCTAACTCTTCTCTTAAAAAATTTTGCGTAAGTTTAAGCTCGTCAATTTGCCTTTCAGCCTCACAGGCGCCCAATTTTTCCGATAAATCTGTCAGAATTGCCTTGTCCTGCGTGCTGAGTCCGCTTAAAATACTCATTTGATTTTTCCAGCTTACCCCGGGAATAACCTTGGAAAAAAACTCTCCTGCTATTCCCCTCGACTCGGACAGCTTTTCATAAATTTCGGCAAGCGGCATCCGCACCGCCGCAATGCAGCTTTCAATCTGCCCCACAGCCGCAAGCATATCTGTCAGCACTTTAACCCTGAGTCTGAGCGAGCCTGCCATTCTTATTCCGACGAAACTGCAGGAAAAAACAATCGCCATACTGCTTAGAATTTTAATTGTCAAAATGTGTCACCTCT